>JBBALJ010000082.1:0-13656 GCA_040403075.1 Bacteroidia bacterium | reverse complement strand
TACCTTTGGATGATGGATTTTACAGAGCAATTGCTTGAGAAAACAGCAGTTGCAATGCATGGAACATCAGAACTACAGGTGGGTGAAAATCAAATAAATTTTAAAGCTCCTTTCAAAAGGGTTCCTATTTTTGAGGCTATTAAAGAATTTACGGGTTTTGATGTAAGTCAAATGGACGAAACTGATTTGAGGGAAGTTTGCCATAAATTGCATATTGAAACCAAACCTAGCATGGGTAAGGGGAAATTGATTGATGAAATTTTTGGAGCCAAATGTGAAGGTAATTTTATTCAACCTACATTCATCACCGATTATCCAGTTGAATTGTCCCCACTAACTAAAAAACATCGAAGTCAAGAAGGATTAGTAGAGAGATTTGAGTTGATGGTGAATGGCAAGGAAATTGCAAACGCCTACAGTGAGTTGAACGATCCAATAGACCAAAGAGAAAGATTTGAGGAGCAAGTAAAATTGATGGAAAGGGGAGATGATGAAGCCATGTTTATAGATAATGACTTCTTAAGAGCTTTAGAGTATGGCATGCCTCCAACTGCAGGTATTGGAATAGGGATTGATAGGTTATGTATGTTAATGACCAATTCTCATTCAATTCAAGATGTGCTCCTTTTTCCTCAAATGAGGCCTGAAGTTGGCAGTATTAATGCAGTAGAAGAGTTAGAAATTAAATAGAGTGTTTTTGATTACAGTAGAATATACATGTCGGAAAGTATAGTTAATAAGTTAAAGATTATACAATTGTATTAATGTATAGATTGCTAATTGTTAATTTAGAAAAAATATAGAATAAAATTTACAATAATGAAAGATAAAATTAGAGCCATATTAGTTGATGATGTAGAGTTAATGCGTATAACCTTGAAAAAGGTTTTGGAGCAGTTTCCGCACATTGAGTTAATTGGAGAAGCGTCTGATTTTGACTCTGCCAAAGAGCTAATTAACAGCACAAAACCTGATTTGGTTTTTTTGGATATTGACCTAAATGGTCTTACTTCCATTGATTTATTGAGTCAGGTAAATCATGTGCCTAAAATTATTTTTATTACTTCTCATCCAGATTTTGCAATCAAAGCATTTGAACTAAATGCCATAGATTATATCCTAAAACCTATAAGTACTGAAAGGATTAAAAAAGCCATTGAAAGACTTACAAATGATGAAGTGGCTCCTAAACAAACAGAAAGTGAAACTAACAATCCATTAACTGAGAATAACGAGCGTTTCGAGGCAGATCAAATCATTTTGTTGTCTTTTGATAATAAAATGAATTTCATTAAGGTAAAAGATATTAATTATATTGAAGCTTTTGGTAATTATACCAAGATATTTTTGAGCGATGGTAAACTAAGTATTACCTATAATTCTATCAAAAATTGGGATAACAAATTACCTCAAGATACTTTCATCCAAATTCACCGTTCTACAATCGCTAATTTGATGAATGTTGTGAAAATTGAGAAGTGGACTAATGATACTGGAAGATTGTATTTAAAAGGTATTGATAAACCATTTGAAATAAGCAGAAGTTACTTCTTTCAAATTAAAAAGAAATACAAAATATAGATCAAAGTAAGTGGGTTTTTAACCCACTTTTTTTATGTCATACTATTACTTCAACCCTTTGCTATATCTTGCAAGAATGCCTAGAGGTAGCGTTACCCCTGATTTAGCTTGAAGATACAATTCGCCATTTTCCAATTCTTGGGAATCCTTAAAATTTCTATTAATTAAGTTTTGAACCAGTAAGGCACTTAAACCCATTGAATACACATTTAAAATAAGAAAATGCTGCTTTGGATCTAAGATTTGAGCAACATCGCAAAGGATTTCATTAATACATTGCTCCAATTGCCAACGTTCGCCATTAGCTCCAATACCATATGCTGGAGGGTCTAAAACTATACCATGGTAGGTTTTACCTCTTTTTACTTCTCGTTTCACAAACTTCATGGCGTCTTCTACAACCCATCTGATGTTATCTAATCCAGAAAGTTCCATGTTTTCACGGCTCCAATTGATTACTTGCTTGATACTATCTACATGCGTAACATCAGCTCCGGCTGCTTTAGCGGCCAATGAAGCACCACCTGTATAAGCAAATAGATTTAAGAATCGAGGTTGCTCTCCTTTTACTTTTCTTAGGTTGTTATAAATGTAATCCCAATTGTCAGCTTGTTCTGGAAATATGCCTACATGCTTGAACGATGTAAGCGAAAGATTAAATTTTATTTCAAAATCATTGTTACAGTATGCAATTTTCCATTTGTCGCCTTGGGATTTTAGCTTTTTCTGCCATTCACCACTGTGACTGCCTTTCTGCTTAAAAGTAATATCTGCCAACTTATTCCACTCAGAATCGCTCAACACTTTATTCCAAAGGGCCTGAGGCTCAGGTCTGCGAAGGGTTAACTTGCCAAATCTTTCTAATTTTTCAAAATCTCCGCAATCAATGAGTTCGTAGTCTTTCCAGTTTTGTGGTGTAAATGTTTGCATTCTTGCGAAAGAACAAAAAAAAGAGGGTAGTGGCAAATAAATATCAATAAGCTGTTTAACGCTTCACAGTTCACATTGGTTCGGTTCACTGTAAATGCGTTGTTTGGTTCACGTTAGTAAGATCAACTGTAAAACGGTCAACCGTGAACTGACATACTACTCAATCACAAACACTTTTCCTTCGGTGGCTATTTCGGTATTAGGAAACTCGGTTTTGGCTTCGTCTAGCAGAGGCTGCAAGTCGTCATACCTAGCACTAAAATGCCCAATGATTAGTTTTTTTACATGGGCTTTGTTGGCTATAATACCCGCTTGTTTGGCGGTGGTGTGCATGGTTTCTATGGCCCGTTCAAGTTTGTCGTGCATAAAAGTGGCTTCGTGGTATAGTATGTCTGCATCTTCCACAGCTTTTATAACTCGCTCGTCATATATGGTATCGCTGCAATATGCGTAGCTCATTGGTATGCCAGGATCAAAGGTCAGTTCGTTATTTTTTATCACAATTCTGCCATCGCTGCTTACAAAATCTTTCCCCATTTTGATATCATTGAAATGAGTAAAAGGGATTTTATTTTTTTCGCAGGCTTCCACATTAAGTTTTCTCAGCACACTTCGTTCTCTAAATTTAAATCCGACACAAGGTATTCGATGATAAATTGGGAATGTTGTAACCTTATAATAAATGTTTTCGAAAATCACTTCCTCTTTTTCTGTGTTTACAGTATGATAATGAAGGTCGAAACCGAATTTTGTTTCGCTATATTTAAAGAATACATCCAATATTTCGAATAGTTCCTTTGGGCCATAAATGTGCATTGGTGTTTCTCTGCGCATCAAGTTCATGGAAAGCAATAATCCGGGAAGCCCTAAAATATGGTCGCCATGTACATGACTAATAAATATCTGACTGATGCGAGATTTTTTGATTTTATAGGCTTGTAATTGCATTTGAGTTCCTTCGCCACAGTCAATTAGAATATGGTGGTCCAATATCTTTAAATATTGAGCCGAAGGGTGTCTGTTGGGCGCTGGTGTAGCGCTGCTATTGCCTAATATGGTTACTTCAAACGACATCTATTTTAAAAGTGTTTATGTATTTAAGTTTTTAGGTATTAATGTTATTATACTATTCCCTAAGCCCTTTTCCCTTATATCCAATTAAATATTACCTTAGCAAAGTAAATAATTTAAATAAATTATGAGTAAAAAAATTGCATACATAACTGGAGCCACATCAGGCATAGGCGAGGCAAGTGCTATTAAATTAGCTTCAGTGGGCTTTGATTTGATTATAACAGGTAGGAGGGATGAGCGTTTGGAAGCATTGAAAAGTAAGCTCACCTCAAACTACAAAATTGAGGTTTTAACCCAAAATTATGATGTGACCAAACGAAAAGAAGTAGAAGAGGCCATTCATTCTTTGCCTGCACAATGGAAGCAAATAGATGTGTTGCTAAATAATGCTGGCTTGGCTAGTGGATTGAGCGCTATATATGAAGGTGACATTGATGATTGGGAAAAGATGATAGATACCAATTTAAAAGGTTTGTTATATGTCACTAGGACCTGGGCTCCTATTCTTATCGACAATAAAAAAGGCCATATTGTAAACATTGGTTCAATTGCTGGTAAAGAAGTATATGCCAATGGTAATGTATACTGCAGCACCAAGTTTGCAGTAGATGCCTTGAGCAAAGCCATGCGCTTGGAATTTTCTAAATTCCCTATAAAAGTTACCTCCATTAATCCTGGTGCGGTTGAAACAGAGTTTTCAATTGTCCGCTTTCATGGAGATGAAAAACGAGCAAAAACAGTTTATGAAGGCTATGATAATCTATTAGCAGAAGATATTGCTGATGCCATTTGGTATGTCGTTTCTCGCCCTGCAAGGGTTAATATTAACGAGATGATTGTGATGCCTACAGCCCAACCCATGGCAGGTGTCATAAATAGAAAATAGTTGTAAAAGTAGAGGCGCGATTTATCGCGCCTTCTTATAATGATTACAGCAAAAACAAATCACTCGCAATGCCATCACTGAAAAACTTGCCCTCTTTGCTAATAAATAAAGTATGGCCATCTTTTATTAAGTGTTTTTTTAAAAGGTTAGGGTATGCTTGCTGTTCAATTTGGTCTGCATATTTGTAACCAAAATTTGATTCGATGTATTGCAAATCGCAACCCCACTTGGTTCTTAAGCTAGTCATTACATA
This sequence comes from Bacteroidia bacterium, assembly GCA_040403075.1. Taxonomy (GTDB): domain Bacteria; phylum Bacteroidota; class Bacteroidia; order UKL13-3; family UKL13-3; genus RGVD01. The sequence goes on along the minus strand of JBBALJ010000082.1, from coordinate 8,932 downwards.
TTCATTTAGTTTATTCGCGATACTAAGAACCTCAGTTTCTAATGGTAGTTCATTTTTTTCTATTGCTTCAGCATAAAGTATATTGTTAGCAATATTCCAGCTTCTTTCTGTTTGATTGAAAGAATGTGCCGAAGGTCCAATTCCTAGGTAGGGTTTATTCATCCAATAATTGGTGTTATGAAGCGCATACTTTCCATCTTTCGCAAAATTACTTATCTCGTATTGTTCAAATGCATTTTCTTCAAGGGTTTCAATCAACATGTCGAATTGTTGCGAGGCTTGGTCATCGCTTAACGGGTCCAACTTTCCTTTTTCAATAAATTGTGAAAGTGCAGTTTTTGTTTCTACTGTTAAACAATAACTGCTAATATGGTTAACGCCTAAATCAATTCCTTGAAGAATGTTTTCATTCCAAGCTTCATTAGTCAAATTAGGTGTACCGTAAATCAAATCAATACTCAAACTATCAAATCCAAATTCCTTAGCATTTCTTATAGAATCTATGGCCTCCTTGGCAGAGTGTGCTCTGTTCATCCACTTTAAATCCTCATCTCTAAAACTTTGCACACCAATGCTTAACCTGTTAATAGGTGATTTTTTCAGCTCTCTAAGTCGACTTTTGTTTAAATCATCAGGATTGGCTTCTAATGTTATTTCTGCTCCTTCTTCCACATTAAAATATTTATATATTTCGTTGAAAATTGAATCTAGTTCAGATTGAGTTAATATGCTAGGCGTACCACCACCAAAATAGATACTTTCAATTTTGTTTGATGTTAAATAGTTTTTTCGCAATTCAAATTCTTTTATGATGGCCCCCACCACCCTTTGCTTGTGTGAATGGGTGGTGCTAAAATGAAAATTGCAATAATGACAAGCCTTTCTGCAAAATGGTATGTGAATATAAATGCCCGACAAAATATGATATTTGCGTTTAAGTTTATTTCTTGCGAAGTAAATATATTAAAGCCAACATTTATTTGATTCGAGTAATATACATATTAATTTTTATGTTATATGCGTTTTGTGCATTAGCTCAAAATGCAATTAAACTGAACCTTGAGTTAAAAAGTGGAGATAAAAAGGCTTTTAAGAATATTGTATATAATCCTGTTTTATCAGATTCTTTGCAAATTTCACAAGAATTAAATAACATTCTTATTCAACTCAACAAACAATCTTATTTAGCTGCAAATGGAGATTTGTTTGAACTCAAATCAGATTCATTTTTGTTCCAAATTAATACTGGTAATTCATTTAAAGCCATTTTTGTAAAAAGTGATAATACCACTGAATGGTTTGCTGATAAAGTTGGGTTTGAACAAATAAATAATAGAAAGTTCAACTACAATGATTGGATTTCAAAACAGGAACAACTACTTTCATTGCTTGAAGAAAACGGTTTTCCTTTTGCACATATTTTTTTAGATTCCATTGAAGTTGAAAGTGATTTGATTAAAGCCCATATTAATATTGTTAAAAATAAAATGATTTTATTTGATAGTATCGAAGTGATAGGTAAAGCAAATATTTCTAAAACTTTTTTAAAGAATTACTTGGGTATTAAGCAAGGAGAATTATACAACGAAAAATTAATAAATAATGCCAACCAAAGGTTATATGAATTGGCTTATGTAAAGGTTCTTAAAAGTCCTGCTGTATACTTTTATGGCAACAAGGCCAGACCCTTATTATATCTTGATAATAAGAAAGCCAGTTCCGCTGATGGGATTGTTGGTATTGCGCCAAATAGTTCTCAGAATAACAAATTAGTTTTGACAGGCGATTTTAATTTAAAACTCCAAAATATTTTAGGAAGTGGTAAAAGTTTTGATTTGAGTTATAGAAGTTTTTTAGGCAATTCACAAGATCTCAATTTGAAATTTAATTATCCCTATTTCTTGGGTACTAAATTGGGATTGGATTATGGGTTGAAAATCTTAAAATATGATACCGCATTTATAAATGTTCAAAATGATTTTGCACTGCAATATCGATTTATAGGAAACGATTATGTAAAGGTGTATTACAGTCTTCAGCAGTCAACTTTGCTATCAGTTGATACTTTGAATATTAAAAATAATAGGCAGTTGCCAAGTGTTAACGATATTCGGTCTGACTTTTATGGAATAGCTGTTCGGAAATCTAAATTGGATTATTTCATAAACCCCAAAAGGGGTTTTGCTTTTGATGTTGATTTTGCTGCAGGAACAAAAAATATCATTCGAAATAATACCATAAATACCCTTAGAGTGAACGATAATCAAGGAAATGCTTATAATCTATATGACTCCATTAAACTAAATGTTTTTCAAATTAGATTTATGGCAAATGTCGAAAAGTACTTTCATTTGTTTTCAAACAATGTACTTAAAACATCGTTTAATTTAGGGTATTTGCAATCCTCAAATATTTTTTTTAATGAACTTTTTCGAATTGGTGGATTAAAAACATTAAGAGGTTTTGATGAACAAAGTATTTTTGCAAGCCAATATGGAATATTAAATGTGGAATGGCGTTATCTTGTTCAACAGAACTCCAACTTTGTTTTATTTTGGAATGGTGCTTGGTATAAAAATGAAGGTCGAAAACCTGCTATTTCTGATACACCTTGGGGAGCAGGTTTGGGTTTAAACATCGAAACGGGCTCAGGTATTTTCTCATTGTATTATGCAACAGGAAAACAATTTGATAACCCAATAGAGTTTCGGACAGCCAAGATACATTTCGGATTTATTAATTACTTTTGAAAAGTTTTTGAAACGAATATTAAACATATCTATCGTCTTAGTTTGCCTATATATGCAAACCTTATTTTCATTTGGGCAGGATTCCTTGAGTAAAGGTATTCAAATGCAAGACTCTTTGGTTTCGGATAAAGCTAGCTTTAGTTTGTTGGACACATTGCTAAATCCAATGCAAATAAGACAACTTTTTATGCCTTATGAAAGCATAGGTGATAAAGGAAATGGAAATGTGGCTTTTCAACTCCAATCACTAAGAAATGTACCCAATTTAAAGCAAATAACAAAACACCCTAGTAATGATAAAAGGGCTTATTTTATCTCGTTACTAGCGGTAATTATACTTATTTCTATCACCCGCTTAACCAATCCCAAGAACTTTACTATTTTTATCCAATCTGTCTTCGATAGTCAGCTAAGTCAAAGGATTTGGAGTGATAGTAAAACGAATTTTTTATCAATCATTATTCAGCTATCAATTACTTTCATTCTAACTTTGTCTATCATAATCGCCTTTTATTTGCAAAGTAGAAGTGAATTATTAGAATTGAGTTTTTATGGCATTTTGTGGCGTTGCATCCTTGTTTTGTTAGTAATTTATTTAACAAAGTTTATTCTAATATGGTTGATCGGTGAATTATTGAATTTTTCTCACCTCTCACAAGGATTGATAACAAACACCATTTCATTAAACGGATTTTTAAGTTTGCTGATGCTTCCCCTCAGTATTGTTTATATATATAATTCAAGCACTTTTTTAGGAAATGCCACCTTTTATACACTTGTAACTATTTTTTTTATTGGCGTAATTTTCAGAAACCTGCATATGTTTTTTATGGCAATCAGTGCATTACGCTTTCCAATAATCTATTTATTTATATATCTTTGCGCCCTAGAAATTTTGCCTTGGCTACTGTTGTTTAAAATTTTAGATAATTACTTCGTTTGAAAAATACCAAAATAAAAAGCATACTCGTTTGCCAACCAAAACCTGAAAGTGATAAATCACCTTACTTTGATTTAGCTAAAAAACATGCTTGTAAAATAGACTTTCGTCCATTTATCGAAGTGCAGCCTATCCCCAATAAAGAGTTTAGGCAACAAAGGGTAAACATACTAGACTATACAGCCATTATTTTAAACTCCCGTAACTCAGTAGACAACTTCTTTAGAATGTGCACTGAATTGAAAATTGAAATGCATCCTGATGTGAAATATTTCTGCGTAAATGAAAGCATCGGAAATTATATTTCAAAGTATATTCAAGTTAGGAAACGTAAGGTTTTTGTAGGTAAAGGCACAGAGACTGAATTATTCCCACTGTTTAAAAATCATTCTAAAGATAAGTACTTATTCCCTTGCAGTGATTGGCGTAAGCAAGATATTGAAAAGTTTATGAAAAAGAGTAAAATCGTTTTTAAAGAAGCTTTCTTTTACCGCATAGGGTCTAGTAATCTTTCAGATTTATCAAATGTAAACTACGATATAATTGCCTTTTTTAGTCCAGCAGATATTCGTTCTCTCTTTGAAAATTTTCCTGATTTTCTTCAAAATAATACCAAAATTGCAGGCTTTGGAGCCACTACTTTAAAGGCGATAAAAGATGCTAAACTTACTATAAATATTCAAGCCCCAACACCTGAAACACCATCAATGGTAATGGCACTTGACAGGTTTATTGTAGAAATAAACAAGTAGTCCATACTAATTTATTAATAGTTCCGTTTTATTGTTGGTTTCTGAATATTGCATTATTCAATTAAATGTGTATTATTGAAACCGAAAGTAATTAAACCGAGAACTAATGATTAGAAAATTTACTTATATTTTTGTGTTTGCACTTGTGTCCGTTGTTGGTCAAAAAACCTTTGCACAGCAAGATGCTCAATATAGTCAGTTTATGTTTAATAGACTTTCATACAACCCAGCATTTGCTGGTAGTTCAGATAAAATCTGTGCTACATTGCTAGGTCGTAATCAATGGAATCAATTTGGTGGAGGGAATGTAAATTCAGACCTAGGTTCGGTGGGTAGAGGAAGTTCGCCAACAACTATTTTAGCAAATATTCATGCCCCTATTGGACGTTTTGGTATAGGTGCAAATTTCAACTCGGATGAGTTGGGTTTTAGTAAAATTGTTACCGCTAATGCTACCTTGGCATACAAACAACCAATTGGAAGCAACGGTGGTGTTTTAGCAGGAGGTATTGGAATAGGATTCGTGCAAGAAGGAATAGATGGTTCAAAACTTAAAGCAATTGATCAAAACGACCCGAAAATCCCTCAAGGGAATATCACAAGCCTAGGATTAGATTTAAATTTTGGATTATATTATACCCAACAAAACCTGTCTGTTTTTAATAATTTTTATGCGGGTGTTTCATCTTCTCATTTAAATGCACCCAAGCTTGTTATCACAGATAATGCAGGTAGAGGTTTTGTTTCTCAATATGTGCGACATTATTATTTTATTACAGGTGCCGAATATGAATTAAATAGTGCATTTACATTAAATCCCAACATCATGGTAAAATCTGATTTAGTTAAAACCACCACAGATATTAACGCAACTTTGATTTGGAACCAAAATATTCGCGGTGGATTAAGTTATAGAACTTTTAATGATTTGGTAATTATGGCAGGTTATGAATTCCCTTTTAATTTAAACATTGGGTATTCATATGATTTGACAATGGGTAAAATTCTTAATTACAGCACTGGAACCCATGAGATTATGTTGAAATATTGTTTTGGAGTTAAAATTCCTAAAAAGGAACCAAAAATTCCTATACCAAGATTAACACCAAGATTTTTATAAAATTTTAATAATTAATAATAAAATAATTAAAGTAGTCGTTATAGTTTAAATGAAGCAAATTTGCTTTTTATAATACAATTGCTATTTTTGCTTTTTAACAAATCAATTATATAACCGTAAAATGAAGCACATCAAATGGTTTTTATTCCTCTTTATTGCAGGCGCAGTTGCAAGTTGCGGACTTAGCAGCGATAGAGGAGAATTGGTAGGGTCTCCTGGGCGTAAAGCTTGGTTTCACCCACAACCTTACGGAACAGTTTATGTTCCTACTGGCTCTTTCCATATTGGTTCGAATGAACAAGATGTACCTATGGCAATGATTGCTCCTAACAAGCAAGTTACCATAAGTGCCTTCTATATGGATGAAACTGAAATTACAAATAATGAATACCGTCAATTTGTTGATGCCGTATATGACTCAATCGTTCGCGAAAAGTTGGGTGAGAAGTTCTTTCTTACATTTGAAGAGCCAATTGGTGACGCAGATCATGGATTGAACTATCGTCAAAAAATCGATCCCGAAGAGGATTTGAAAGGTAATGAAGATATCAAAGACCTTAATTATAAAGGTGATGAGATATATTATCGTACGGTACAAATCGATGTGCGTAAACTAAAATACCGTTATGAGTATATCGATTTGAGAGCTGCTGCTCAATACAGTAAACAAGCTGGATACAAGAGAAATCGTGGTGAGTTTAAACACAAAGAAGAAGTTGATATTTATCCTGATACTTTGGTATTTATGCGTGATTATACCTATTCATATAACGAGCCTATTGCCACGGTTTATTTCTGGCATCCAAAATATGATGATTATCCAGTAGTTGGTGTAAACTGGAAACAAGCAAATGGCTTCTCACATTGGAGAACAATTCACTTGAACTCATTCTATGCTGAAAACGAAGAAAACACTGTTACTGCTTTCCGTTTGCCAACTGAATACGAATGGGAATATGCAGCTCGCGGTGGAAGAGATCAAAATTTATACCCTTGGGGTAACTATTATACTCGTAATGCTAAAGGCTGTGCATTAGCTAACTTCAAACCTAATAGAGGTGATTATGCTAATGATGGTGGACATTATCCAATTCGTGTAGCTTCTTATTTCCCAAATGATTACGGATTGTATGACATGAGTGGTAATGTAGCTGAATGGACTCGTTCTGCTTATGCTGAAAGTGCTAATTTGTTTACACATGATAATAATCCTGATTTCCAGTATGATGCCAAGGATGAAGATCCAGAAACTTTGAAACGTAAAACAATTCGTGGTGGGTCATGGAAAGATATTGCACATTATATTCAATGTGGTACACGTACTTATGAATACCAAGATAGTGCAAATTCTTATACAGGTTTCCGTTGTGTAATGAGTTATACAGGACGTTCTAACAAAGACAAGAGATAATAAACAATCAATCAAAATAATTTACTAACTTAAAATTTAAAAAAACAAAAAAATGGGTAACAGTTTCTTAGAAAGCAAAGGTTTCAAGTCTTTCATGGCAAAGGCTTATGGTATTGGTGCAGCGGTAGTAATCGTTGGAGCTTTGTTTAAAATTCTACACTGGAAAGGTGCAGATGTGATGTTGATGGTTGGTTTGTTAACTGAAGCTGCCATTTTCTTCGTATCAGCATTTGAGCCACCTCATCAAGAGCCAGATTGGACCTTGGTTTATCCTGAATTAGCAGGTTTAGAATCAAAAGAGCCTAAGAAAAATAAAGAAACAGGCAGTCTATCTCAAAAATTAGATAAAATGTTGGAAGACGCTAAAGTGGGTCCAGATTTAATCAACAGCTTGGGTAATGGAATACGTGCTTTAAACGATAATGTAGGTGGTTTGAAAGATTTGTCTTCTGCTGCTGTTGCAACTGAAAGCTATACTAAAAGTGTATCACAAGCTGCTAATTCATTAAATGGTGTTAACACTGCTTACAGCAAAGCTGTTGAGGCTATGAATGGTATCGTTTCAGCTTCTGAAGGTTCAAAAGATTATGGTATGCAAATCGAAAGAATGACTAAAAATCTTTCTTCATTAAATTCAGTTTATGAATTAGAGATTGTTGAGTCAAACAACCACTTGAAATCAATTAACGAATTTGTAGGTGGATTATCTAAAACAGTTAATACACTTAGCGAAACCAACAAAAATGCTGAAGTATTCAAAGTTGAAATGGATAAGTTATCTAAAAACTTGTCATCATTAAACAATGTATATGGCAATATGTTGTCTGCTATGACTGTTCGTGGCAATAATTAATTTCAAAATTCGTTTTACAATTTAATAAATACAGAAAGTAATGTCAGGTGGAAAAGTAACGGTAAGACAAAAGATGATTAACATGATGTATTTGGTACTAACAGCTTTGTTAGCACTGAATGTGTCAGCTGAGATTCTGAAAGCATTCCATTTAGTGGAAGTGAGTATGGAAAAAGCGGGATTAAACATCGATAAGAAAAACGAATCGATATTGAAATCGATTGATAAATATGTAGACAATAACCCATCAGATGTAAAAGGTAAAGATGCTAAAGTTAAGTCTGACCAAGTTGATAAAATTGCTAAAGATGCTTTGACTTACATCAAAGCCTTGAAAGATGAATTAATCGCAGGTGCAGGTGGACGTAAAGAAGGCGAAGATGGAAAACCAAATCCTGAGGGTGAAATTTCAGAGGCTAGTAATATCGAAAAGCATGCTAATCTTTTGATTGTTCAAGGAAAAGGTAAAGAGCTAAAAGCAAAAATTAATGAGTGGAGAAACTCAATGATTAATATTTTGCCTGAAGCAGATAGAGCAAATGTGAAAAGTGATTTGATAGCTGAAGATGATAAAAAAACAGGTGAAACATGGGAAGGTGAAATGTTTGAACATTCTCCAGTTGCTGCAGTTGTTACTTTATTAACTAAAACTGAAAATGATATTAAAAACACTGAAGCTCAGGTTTTGGATGAATTGAACAAGGGTTTAACAAAAGTGAACATTGTCGTTGATCAATTTGAAGCTAAAATTATCCCTAACAACGGTACTTATATAACCGCAGGTGGTAAATATTCAGCGGATATCTTCTTAGCTGCATCAAGTTCTCGTTCAACATTTGATTTAAATGTTGGTGGATCTGCAGTTAAAGTTGAAAGTGGTATTGGTAAATATGAAGTTACTGCTTCAGGTGAAGGAGAGAAGAAATACACTGCTAAGATTAGTCAAAGACAATTAGATGGTACAATGAAAACTTATGATGCAGAAGGTAGCTATTTTGTAGTAAAACCTTTGGCTGTAGTTTCAGCTACCAAAATGAACGTGGTTTACCGCGGTTTAGAAAACCCAATTTCGGTTTCTGTTCCAGGTTATTCTGCTAGCCAAACTA
>JBBALJ010000081.1:10483-13806 GCA_040403075.1 Bacteroidia bacterium | reverse complement strand
TTGGCCATAAGTCTTCAAAAGCCACATTTGCATAAGTACTTGCCGAAGGATAATAAACGTTAAAAGCTTTACTTCCATCATTAGGATATTCATCGTAAGCATTTAAAACACCGTCACCGTCATTATCACTTCCTGAAGCAGGAGTTGTAGGAAGTACATTTGTTTTATCAATATTCTCAACAGGGTTGGCTTTCGCATAAACAACACAATCGTTAAAATCATCATCACTTCCACCATTTCTTGTTAAATCCTCAAATCCAATTAAAAATCTTTGAGTAGGGTTATCATACAAAAACGCCACATGTTCTCTTGCTGATGAAGTAGATTCTGGATTTAAGTCTCTTAGAGTGTAGAAGAAAGTGCCGCTTGTACTAACATTTGTTCCATTCCAAGCATTTTGGGCCAATGCAAAACCAATAGAAGTATCAGCACCTACTCTACCAATGTAAACCTTATTTCCTGTTGCTAAACCTCCGCCACTTCCAGCATATGAAGCATTTGGAAAAATAGCAATCAAAGAATCAATTTGACTTGCATTAGTTGGAGGGGTTGCAGTAGGATATTTGAAATAAAATAGACCGTTTTTATAACCTGCACCTTCATGAACAAAAGTTACCCAAACATCACATAACGCTGTCATTTTTAAATTTCTTTGCAAATTAGCCGCTAAATATTCTGGATGGTAGGTTGGAACTGGTCTGCTTTCAGGAAGTGTAGCGTTAACATCTGCTAAAAACTGACTGGTTACATTGTCATTAGGTGTCATCAAGTAGCTAGGCACTCCGCCATTCGAACCTGTTGTAAAAGAACCTAGTTTATAAGATAATCGTGAAAATGCTTTACCTAAACTGTATGATTTTGGAAGATTTTTTTGTTCAACTGTGCGAACCAATTCAGGGTTTTTACCTCCAATTTTCGCTGAAACCCTACCATTGGTTACGGTGGCTATTACGTTGTTAATTACACCTATATAATCTGTGTTAATTACAACTTCTTTCAAATAGGTTGGGATATTATACTTAACATCCAAAACACCAGAAGCGTTGGTAACACCTGTTGCAATAATTTTACCACCATTCTCTGGACTATCATCCATAATATCAACCCTAACGCCTGTTAATGGTTGATCATTATTTGATAACAAAGTGATATTAAAATTAACATCATCAGCTGTTTTGTAATTAAAGTTTTTTGGAACCACCATTTCTTCCATGGTTTTGGGATCAGGGTTTACAACTACTGATTGTTCAGTTTGCTTAATGTCTTTGGTACAAGAACCTAACAAGGCTGTCAAAGAAAGGATTGAAATTACTATTTTTTTCATATTTGTTTTTTTAAGTTTTTACTTTTCTTCTCTGTATTCATATTACATACCAATTATACAAAATACTTATTGTCAGATATTTAAATTCATTCATAGAAATTAAAATACTCCCATTTTGAAACTAATTTCCGTTTTTGGACAGCAAACTAATGCCTGCCTTTGCCTTTTGCTCAATGCTATACTTATATTGATAGTTATTATATCTAAGAACTTCGTTGTAGTGATATAAAGCCAATTCTTTATTTCCTAACTTATTATATATTATACCTAATTGTAAATGTGAATTGGGTGAAATATATAAACTAGATGTATTGCCAAATTTTATTACTAACAAATAATTATCAATTGCTTTTTGATATTTATTCGTTTCCTGACTTATTTTTGCTAGCCTATAGTGATATTCAATTCTTTCTATATCATTAAGATTCCTATTATTTAAAAACTGTAATTCTTTTTCAGCAACACCATAATACCCACCATCTGTTAAAAGTCTTGTCTTTAATAATGCTAAATTAGGAAGTTTATCATAACTGCCTTGTGAAGGCAAGGTTGGCCACTGTTTATCGGTTTCTTTATATTTTTTCGACATGCCAACGTAAAGATAATATTCGCTTGTATCACCTTTGAGAAGATAGCTCCATGCTAGTTTGGTATAAGCCTCTTCGTAAAGGCTTTTATTAGGACAAAAACTAACAAATTTTTTAAGGTATAATGAGGCATCATCATCCAATCGGGTAAGTTTCATGCTTCCTAGTAAATAATCAGTATAGTAAAAATTGACATAATCCTTTGTATGTGGTTTTAGCAAAAGGTTTCTAATTCCTTCATCGGTCATATCGCATTTGTGAGCAACAAATGCCCTGATGCAAACGCTCATTAAATTGGTTTCAAAGTCGGATGTATATTTCTCTGTAAGTTTCCAGTTATTTATTTTATTTCTTTCAAAATTTATTTGCATTAAACAATACAAAATTTTTGCACTTTGTACTTCAATAGGCAATTGTTGGTTACTTGAGCTAGTTGCTATGAATTTCCTCATCATATTCATACCTTCTTCATAGTTTCCGTTCAAGCCAACAATACTTGCAATCCATTTATAACCATCTGGGATGATACCAATAATGACTTTCAAAATTCCGAGGTCTTTGTTATTTAGAATAAAATCGGGATACAAACTTGCATTTTTTTCTAGGAGTTGAAATGCAGATCTAAAATCCATGGCAGCTGATAGGTAATCTCCATTTTGACTTTTCACAAAAGCCCATTGAAGATGAACATCGGCTTGGGCATATAAAAAATAAGGACTTGGGTTGGTTTTCTTTGAAAGAATATTTAGCCTTATATCTCTATTTGCTAAAAGTTTTTCGTATTCGTCTTTACTTTGCGAAGCAATTATTCTATAAATATCAATATAATTTTCTATGAAGTAAGCAGCATGGTTCGAGGGATTCTCTTTTTTCTCCGCATCTATTAGGGCTTGACCATTGTTTAATTGAAGTTTTGAAATATAATTCTGCGCCTCTAGTAATCGGCCATTTATGATAAAATCAGCCTTAGAAACTAAAGTAAAAAAAACAATAAATATACATACTAGAACTTCACGCATTTTAAACAAATTTCAATACAAATTCACAATCACAATCAATGCTATCCATTATTAACCTAACAAATTATTCAAATATTAAAGACAAAACATCTAATAGACTTTATTAGGATTTCTATATCCTGAAATATTTTGGTACCAATTGGTATACTGCAATCCACTAGATTGGGACCAAGATGCAAATTTCAAATATGCACTTATAATAGCTTGCCCTTCTGCGGGATAATCAAATTTTTCAGGTATATTTATAGCAAAAGGCAAGTTATTGCTTGTTTTATAATACCTGCCTGTGGAAGGTTTTGAATCATCTGAAGAAGTTCCAAAAACCGAGGCATCGACCAATTCTGTTGGAGGATGATCAGGAAGATGTACCTCGTAGCCCCTGCCCTTTCCAGC
>JBBALJ010000081.1:0-10383 GCA_040403075.1 Bacteroidia bacterium | reverse complement strand
CTTTGAGTTGGGTTATCATATAAAAATGCAACATGTTCTCTTTTGTTTGGGTTAGCTTCTGGATTTAATTCTTTGATTGAATAATAGAATGTACTCGTAGAAGTCACATCAGTATAATTCCATCCATTTGAAGCCAAAGCAAAGCCAATAGAAGTATCTGCCCCTACCCTACCTATAAACACCTTATCGCCTGTAACCAATCCTCCACCACTACCTGCGTATGAGGTATTAGGAAATACAGCAATTAATGAATCAATCTGACTTACATTAGTAGGCTTGTTGTTAGTGGGATATTTAAAAAAGAACAAGGAGTTACTATAACCTGCACCTTCGTGCACAAAGGTTAGCCAAACATCACACAATGCATTTAAAACAAGGTTTTTCTCTAAATTAGGAGCAAGGTATTGTGGGTGATGATTTGCTACATTTAAATTTTCGGGTAATGAATTATTGACATCTGCTAAAAACTGACCCGAAACCACATCTCTTGGAAAGGTGAAATAATTGGGTACGCCACCATCCATGCCTGTGCTAAATGTTCCTAGCCTGTATGATAGGCGACTAAATGATTTCCCCAGAAATCTTTGTTTACTAATATTTTTATTTCTAACTGTTTGGTGTAATTCTGGATTTTTGCCACCAATATGAGCAAAGACTCTTCCATTGCTGACTGGAATGATTACATTATTGACAATGCCAATATAGTCAGAATTAATAACCACTTCCTTTAAATAACTTGGAATATTATAATTTCCTTCAAGCACCCCTGATGAGTTTGTAACTCCTGTAGCAAGCACCTTCCCACCATTTTCAGGACTATTATCCATCACATCCACTCGAACACCTCTTAATGGGTTATCGTTATTAGCCAAAAGAGTAATGTTAAAATTAAGTGCATCAGATGTATTATAATTAAAACCGCTAGGCACATTCATTTCGTCCATGGTTCTTGGGTCGGGATTTGAGCCAATTGGTTTTAACCCCTCTCCAGGTTTTACTTGTCTAATGCAAGAACTTAACCCAATAATAACGGCAAAAATGCAAAGTAGTCTTTTTATCATAATACTGTATTCTATTGTCGGTTTTTCAGAATACAGCAAATTTGCACTATTTTGGGTATCGCTATTTGTAGTTGCAGCGATGTTATCCCATAGATTTGTGAATAGTTTTTTTTATAAAACAGAAAACCCCGACATGTCGGGGTTTTCTGTTTTATAAATGCTTATAATCTTAATTCATTTCTTGCTGAACTTCAGCAGCCAAATCCGTATCAACGATTACGCGTCCGCAGTTTTCGCAAACAATAATTTTCTTACGTTGCTTAATATCAGCCTGACGTTGAGGAGGAATACCTGCAAAGCAACCACCACAACTATCTCTCATAACCACTGCTACACCAATTCCGTTTTTAACACTTTTTCTAATTCTATCGTAAGAGGTAGCCAAACGTTGATCAGCCACTTCAGCGGCTTTATCACGTTGTTTCATATAACCGGCTTCTTCTTTTTCAGTTTCAGCAGTTATAGTTACCAATTCGCCTTTTTTAGAGGTAAGGTCTAATTTACGACCTTCAAGCTCGGTAGCTAATGTTTCAACTGTTTTTTTCTTTTGTTCTATATCGAAATTCGCATTTTTGATGCGTTTGTCTGCAGCTTGTTGCTCAAGACCAGTCATTTCGATTTCTTTATTCAAAGCTTCGTACTCACGGTTATTTTTAACCGATTCCAATTGCTTCTCGTATTTTTTCCCTAATGCTTTTGCCTCTTGGATTTTGATTTTATTGTTGCCTATGCTCTCTTCCAGCTTTTTGATATCCACACTCATGTTGCTTAAGCGGGTTTCCATACCAATAATTTCATCTTCTAAATCAGACACTTCCATTGGAAGTTCGCCACGCAAAGCATGAAGCTTATCTATTTTAGTATCAATGATTTGTAATTTGAAAAGTGCTTTCAGTTTTTGTTCGATGCTTACTTCGCTTGCTACTGCCATATTTTAATAATAATAATTAACAGGGTTTGTATTTGTTTTAGATAAAAGGACGGCAAATGTATGAAATTTTTTGAGAATCAACTCACTTAAAAGCTCTTTGGTAAATTTTTCACTCTCATAGTGCCCAATATCAGCAATCATAAGCTTTTTCTCGGCATCAAAAAATTCATGATATTTAAAATCAGCGGTAACAAAAGCGTCAGCACCTTGCCAAATGGCATTTTTTAGCAAAAAACTACCTGCACCTCCGCAAACGGCTACTCTTTTAATATTTTTTGAAATGGGAGTATAACGAATAACATCCAAATCCATACTACTTTTTAAGTGTTTAAGGAAATCTTCAGAGCTCATTTCAACTTCAAGTTCACCAACCAATCCCGAACCCGTTTTTTCATAAAAATTTTCTATGGGGTAAATATCATATGCCACTTCTTCATATGGATGAACTTTTATCAGGGCTGCTATAATTTGCGATTGTAAGAAAGTAGGGAAAACAGTTTCCAATCGAATCTCTTGCTCTTGATGCTGTTTTTCAATCTCACCAACAAAAGGCTTGGCATCGCTTGATGCTTTGAATGAGCCTAAACCAGAGGCCGCAAAACTGCATTCACTATAATTACCAATATGCCCAGCACCCGCATCAAAAATGGCTTGTTTCACCTTTTCTGCAAATTCTATTGGAACAAAAGTCACTAACTTTTTAAGCAAATTGGGTTTTGGAGACAAAATATTTGTTCTAAGAAGACCTAGTTTGTCTGCAATTCTTTTGTTTACTCCTTCGTACACATTATCTAAATTGGTATGAATGGCATAAATAGCTATGTCGTTTTTAATGGCTTTAATAACTGTTCTTTCAACATAATTTTTGCCATTTATTTTTTTCAATCCCCCAAACACAATAGGATGATGTGCCACAATAAGGTTGCAATTATTAGCGATAGCTTCATCCACCACTTCCTCGTTGCAATCAAGTGAAACCAACACTCCTGTTATCTCAGAATCAGCATCACCTAAAATAAGACCTGCATTATCGTATGATTCTTGAAGGCTTGAAGGCGCGATGGTTTCAAGATAATTCGTAAGTTCTTTTATCTTCATTCTTCGTTATTTCTTTCTTGCAAACACATATTCAGCAAAACCTGTGATGTCCCAAAAAACGCCCCCTGGTACAAAACCGTATTTTATGGTTTCAGTGACAAGTGTAATTGGTAAAAGTGCTATATAAGGCCAGTATCTGCGGGTGGTGCCACGAAGCACTTCCATTCCATTTTGTTTCAATATCCCTTTCACTTCAGGCACACTATAAATCCTAACATGGGTTGGGTCGTCATAAAAATTTAAAGTACGTTTCATTTTAGGAAGACGGGTGCTTCTTTCAGCAGGGTACTCGATATAAATGTAGCCTCCCTTTTTTAGCTTTGGTAGCAGACCAGCAATTACTTTATCACCATTATGCAAATGTTCTATAATATGACTCATCATAATGACATCAAAAAAATCGTTTGGTATTTCATCAAATTTCAGGGCTGTTAAATCCATTTGATAAAAGCCCGACATGGCTTTAAAATCAGCCTCATCATTTTCGTATTCTTTGCTAATATCAATGCCATAATATTGGCAGTTAGGATACATCGATTTTGTTTTAGTGGCACTGTGACTGCCAGCACCAACATCCAGCAAATTGAAAGAACCTGCTTTAAAACTACTAGGTAGAAATCTAAACTTATGAGGGGTAATTAATGCCATGTTGGAATATTGAATGTTTGTATTTTTAGATATATGAATTATTAAGTATTTGCAGTTTGATTTTTAAACTTTAGTTTTCGATAATTTTTAAAAATAACTGTATAACTTAATGCTCTAATCAACTTTACCTTAATCCAAAGTAATGGATAGAACAATACATTTTTAATCGAAACAATTATTGGAAAATGTTTAAATCCAAAGCTCAAATACTCACGATATCCTTGCATTCGTTTAACATAGGTTGCACCTTGAATATCGTAGTAGGCAATGGTTTTATCTATGAAAAAGGTCTGATTTGAATGCCTTTTAAAA
This sequence comes from Bacteroidia bacterium, assembly GCA_040403075.1. Classification (GTDB taxonomy): domain Bacteria; phylum Bacteroidota; class Bacteroidia; order UKL13-3; family UKL13-3; genus RGVD01. The sequence goes on along the minus strand of JBBALJ010000081.1, from coordinate 6,333 downwards.
ATACGAGCAAACCATTCTGTATCAGCTGCTAATCTTAAAGTTGAGTCGTAATATCCAAACTGCAAAAAAGCATTTTTATGGGTAAAAGTGGCTTGATGGCAAATGGGATATTTCGTAAAAAAATCAGAGAAAGTAACTTTTTCTCCTGCGATATAGTTCACGCCTGTTGGTTCATTTAAGGTTTGTACTTTGCCATAGATGAACAAACAATCTGAAGGTATTTTAGAGTTAAAAACCTCTTCAAGTATATGCTCGTTTAAGAGCGAATCACCGGCATTCAAAAAATAAATCCAATCGCCTTTGGCAGCTTTAATTCCCTTATTCATGGCATCATAAATACCCTTATCTGGCTCAGAAATAAGCGTACCAATAGAACTTTGAAAGCGTTTTGCCACCTCCAATGTATTATCCTTAGAATTGCCATCTACAATCACCAATTCGATGTTTTGGTAGCTTTGGTTTATGGCTGATTGCAAGGTATCCGCCAATAAATTTTCGGCATTAAAGCAAACGGTTACTAAACTAATTAATGGCTTATTCATTTACATTTTAGGACAATGACATTTTTTATTTCGAGCCATACCTTTATGACCTTTACACGATGAGATTGAGCCAACTAGGACAATAGCCAAGACTATAAAAATGATGTTGCTTTTTAATTTCATTGCGTTTCAAAAATAAGAAATAATGAATAGTGAGAAAATTTATATTTTTTTGCCACGTTATTCTCTCAAATGAACAAATTTAAAATCATCCTATTTTTCAGTTTTATAAGTCTAACAACAATTGCCCAAACTGAATATAAAGTCGAAACCAATTTTCTTGGTAAAGACGAACGTTTTGAAAAATACCAAATTACTATGCCCCTATTTTGGCTTTTAGGTGACACTATCAAAACGCTCAGCTTTGAAAATATGCGTAAGGCTAATGATATTCCTATTATTAAACCGAAAGGTTATTCAAATTACGCTTATGGATTTTTATTCTTCACCGGCAGGCAAGATAATCGTAACCCAGGATACACATCAGTGCTGATAGGTGGACCACAAACCAAACATCCACACATTTTCATAGACAATAATCACAACTATGATTTTACAGATGATGAACGATTGACATTACCTTATTATTATGAACCTGGAAAACTATTAGAACTAAAAAATGATAAGAGTCCTCAAGGAAGTATACAAATTTTACTAACTAAAAATAATCTGTTTGGCAAGTACGAATTTAAGAAGCAGATGGACGATTACTTTGATTTTTTTTATAAGGACAGAAAGTTTATTGGCACTGAACATTGTTACAGAGAGCAGCGATATATAACTCGATATGGAATCGCCAAAATTGGAAATGATTCATTTAAAATTGCTTTGTTTGACGCCAATAGCAATGGTAAATATGACGATATTGACACGGATAAAGTAGTGGTGAGCCATTACAATGATACCATATTTGATACCAATAGTGATTTGTGTAGCACCAAAATTTCGGGAGATAAAAACCAAATGTTTTTTGAAAAGAATGGGTTTATATATGAAATATTAGAAATAAACCCAGCAGGGCAGTTTATAAGATTTAAACCGGGCAATAGCGATTTGCTATTTGGGAAAATCCAGACAGGTAAAAAGATCAAGAAATTTGTTTTCACAAGGGCTGATGGCAAAAAACAAAAAATAAAACACCTGCGTAAATACAATGTTTATATGTATTTCACGAGTGAATCGGCTCAAAATTTCGAAAAGGATACTGCCTTGCTAAGAGTGATAGCCCAAACCGATTCAAACCATTTAAAAGTGATATTGTTCTTGTATGTAAACAAAAGCTACGAATTACGAATGTATGATTCTCAGTCAAAACCCAATTATATAGTGGCTTTGGGGAGTAAAGAAATCAGCAAAAAATTGGGCATTCGTGGTTTACCACAAAGTTTATGGCTTGGCAAACGGAGAAAAGTTAAGGCATATGGCATTAGACCAAATACTTTTTTGGGTGAATATTCTAAAGAATAAGCCTCACATTTACAAAGAATTCAGATTTCAGTTCACCATTTTTTTCGACTTTTAAAAACCAAAAAGTTTTTATTTGATTTCATGCCATTTCATTTTGAATAAAAAATCTACTACTTATATAGAAAAAAACGCAAGTAGTGATTGAATTCTAAGATTAATGAATTTTATTTGTAGAAATGAGTTAGTGGTTTTTCATAAATTTATTTTAATCCAAATTAAAACTGATGTTTACAAATCAAGAAATTCGACTTGACCTATTAAAGCAAAGAGCTTTCAACCTAAGATGGGCAGCAGTTCCTGAAGGAGTAATACCCTTAACTGCAGCAGATCCGGATTTTCCATGCGCTCCGCAAATTGCAGAAGCCATTAGTAAGTATGCTGCAGAAAGGTATTTTTCATACGCACCAGCTGAAGGTCATTCCTTTTTCAGAGAATCAGTGGCTAGGTTTCATACCAACAAACGACATGTTGTAACAAATCCTAATTTTGTTATAGCTGTTGATAGTGCTGCCTATGGCATACTAATGACCTGCAAAGCTTTTATCTCTAAAGGAGATGAGGCCATTGTTTTCAATCCTGTTGACTTCTTATTTAAATATTCGGTTGAATCATGTCAAGGAGTTGCTGTAACTTTGGCAGTGCCTCTTTCACCGGATGGAGTGATTAATATAGAAGCTTTAGAAAACACCATTACTGCCAAAACAAAGATGATATGTCTTTGCAATCCTTTGAACCCAACAGGAAAAGTTTTCACTAAAGCAGAACTTGAGCAAATTGGCAATTTGGCAATAAAACATAATCTTATCATCCTATCAGATGAAATTTGGAGTGATATCGTTTTTGCACCACATGTTTATACAAGCATAGGTTCTGTAAACGAGGCTATCAAACAGCAAACCATAATTGTAACGGGTTACAGTAAATCATATGGTTTGGCTGGTTTAAGAGTAGGTTCCGTTATAGCACCCAATGAAAAATTATACCAAAAAGTGTTGCTTGCGTCCGACCATCAATCAACCACACATGGTTGCAATGTATTGGCTCAAGTAGCTGTAAAAGCCGCTCTTGAAGATTGCGAAGGCTGGCTTCATGGCTTTGTAAATCATTTAAACAAGATGCGAGACATTTGTGTTGAAGATTTGAATAAAATAAATGACATGAGCTGCCAATCTCCGCAAGGATGTTATTTGGTTTTTCCAGACATTGCCTCAACAGGAATGAACGCAGAAACACTTCAAACTTTATTACTAGAAAAAGCCAAAGTAGCTGTTGTGCCAGGCTTAGGCAAATGGTTTGGCGATAGGGCCGCAGGACATATCAGAATCAGTTTTGCAACCTCAGAAGAAATATTAAAAGAAGGATTGTATCGAATAACAAAAGTACTAAACGAAAGATGAAGGTAGTAATCATAGGAAGTGGAATTGCAGGAATGGCATTGGCTGCAATGCTTCGAAACAATGGTTTTGAAATATCAATAAACGAAAGAGACACAGATATGCAAAGGAAAGGTCATGCCTTCTTGATGCATCCTGATGCTATGGATATTTTAAATGACATTTCGGTTTTCAATCCAGGTATTGAAATTCCTGGTCAAGTTATAGATAAAATTGTATTAAAAAGGCCTGATAATACCATCATTCAATCCACCGAACTTGAGTCGTGGATATGCATGAAACGTATTGATATTATTAAATATTTAAATGGCTTTATTTCTGAAAGTGAAATACATTACAACAGAACATTCTCTCACTTTATTTATGAAAATGAAATAGCCGTAGCTGCTGCTTTTTCAAATGGAGATGTGGAATATGGAGATGTATTTATTGGTTGTGATGGAGCAAAGTCAAGGGTAAGACAATCACTTTTTGGTGATGTAAATTTCACACCAGTTCAAGTAAAAGAAATAGTTGGAGTAATACATAATCCGAATTTAATTGCTCGTTTACCAAACACTTTTACTAAATATATGTGCAGCAAAAATGGGCTTGCTATAGGTTTAATTCCTTGCTCAAATGAGGAAATGGTTTGGTTTATGCAATTTGATGTGAACCTTCAAAAAAACAAAGATGAATCGCCTGAAAACATAAAAGCACTTTGCTTTGAACTGCTCCAACAATTTCCAGAGGAGGTTCATGAAATTTTATCAAGCAATAATTTTGATAACAACTATGTTTGGCATTCAACTGACTTTGATTTATTGCCAGCCTTTCACAAAAGCAATATTGCCTTGATTGGTGATGCTGCCCATGTGGCTTTACCATTTACTAGTGCCGGGACTACAAATGCCTTGCTTGATGCAAGTAAAATGGCAGAACTGCTTATTAATAGCAAAGCGCCTTTTGAAGACACTTGTCATACATTTTATGAAGCCCGTTCGAAGCAATTAAAAGAACACATTAAGTTAGGTAGAGAAATAAAAGATAATTTCTTACAGGCATCAAATGCTGAAGTTACGCTGCCATTAATTACACAACTAAAAGAAGAAGAAAAAGAAAAACCTGTTATTGAAATATTGTATTTTACTGATCCCGTTTGTTCAACTTGTTGGCTAGTACAACCTCAATTGAGAAAACTATCCTTAGAATACGGCAAATATTTCGAGATAAAATACCATATGGGTGGATTGCTCCCAAGTTGGCAAGGATATAACAGAGGCAAAATTAAAAACCCCAATGATGCAGCTGAACATTGGAAAGAAATGGCCGAGAAGCATAATATGCCTATCTCGCCTAATGTATGGTTGGAGTCTCCCCTATCCTCTTCTTTCCCTCCTTCAATTGCCATAAAAGCAGCACAAATACAAAATAAAATCAAGGCCTTTCATTTTCATCGAAGGATAAAAGAGCTCTTGTTTTTTGAAAGTAAGAACATCACAGATATTGAATTATTAATTGAAACGGCTATCGAGGTGGGCTTAGATAGAGAAAAACTTATTGATGATATTGGTAAAATGGCCCTTGTAAAATTTGAAGAAGATTTGGAGTATGCGGTTGAATTAGATGTTAAAGTACTTCCCACTTTTATTTTCTCAAACGAACAAAAAGAGACAATCATTTTAAAGGGTTATCAGGAATTTGAGACCCTCGAAAAAGCCATACTAGACTTATATCCTGATGCAAAAAAGGACACTACAACAAGAAAACCGATGGAGTTATTTCAGATATACCAAAGCATGACTACTCATGAATTTACCTATTTGATGGGTTTGGAGAAACAAGAAGCTGAAGACATATTAAAAAACCTATCCCATTCGGGTATGCTTATGTCTAAGAGAAACAAAAGTGGTTCGATTTGGAAATTGAGTAGAGGGGTGTAATAAAAAATGGCTTCAATAAGCAGACTATTTTTATTAATTTACTTTCAATTTAGAAGTATTAATTATCAGTCTAACCATTGCTAGGCACTCATCCATTCAGTTATTATTCTTTTGCCTATTGTTTGTTTTTAGCGCAGCGTCACCAACAATATAATGAGCGATTGTAACCACCAACCTCAGGCAAAAGCTGTTAACGAATGACATTCCATAGGCTAGCAAACGGAGCAGCAGTTGGATGTTGCTAGTTTTGCCTATGGTTGGTGTTTAGCAAAGCGAGACCAACCAAATAATGAGCGATTGGTGATAACAACAACTGCAGAAAAAAGCTACAAAAAATGCTATTCAAACAATCATTCATCTAATTATATGAAGCATCAAAAGGAAACAAAAATGCTCTGATTTTCAAAGTGACATATGGTCGTTGAGCGGAGTCGAAACGCCATTTCGACTCCGCTCAATGAACGTTTCGAACAAAAAGATTTCTCCTTGCCGCTGCTTAGTTTTTGCGACTCTAACGCGCGTCCTTGCGAACGAAACGCAGTGAAGTGTGGCAATCTGTTTTAAGAGATTGCTTCAATTGTTCGCAATGAACGGTTGCACATTACTACGAAAATCGACTACGTGCTCGGATTGCATATTGTTGGTGTGTAGCTCAATTTTACTAAGCATATAAAGTGCGATTGGTGATAACAGCTACCGCAGGCAAAATTAGGAGGTGTATATGGATGTTGCTTATGTTTAGACTTTATCAGTAATTTCAATCATACACATATTCTTTCTCTAACTTTTTCCATTGCTGAAAAAGTTACAAAAAAGCTAGAAAAAAATATGCTTATGCCCACTGGCCTGATGCACGGCCCGCATTTTTTTCAGCCCAACGCACACCTACTATTTGAACTATTATCTTGGCTTCGCGTTCGGATAGCCTAGCTTTAAAAGAACTTTACATCAAATGCATTTGACATTCATAAAATCTGCTAGAAAATGTTTTTGCTTTTTTGTGGATGA
>JBBALJ010000080.1:0-13870 GCA_040403075.1 Bacteroidia bacterium | reverse complement strand
CGGATACGGTATCAAAAAGCTAAAAGAGAGAAACAAAAAATAGTCGAAAGATTATTTAACAAAACCATAAACAAAAGCCCGTTTAACGCAAGTTAAACGGGCTTTGTTGTTTATTAGGTCTTCGTATTAGATTTTTGATAGTTCAATACCTTTCAGTTTTTTATAGAAATGTATTGCATAGCTATCTGTCATCCCAGCAATAAATTCGCATATTTTCATTATCCTTTTATAAAGGTCTTCGTCAGGTATTTTGTTTTTACCAATATAATGCTCTGGAATCAATTCAAGAATCTTCTTACTACGGTAATATTTTCTACCATCATTTAGAGCTATATTATTAACGGATTCAATACATATATCTAAAAGACCTCCGATAATTTCAAAACCAGCAGCTTCTATTTCCAACACCACCCTAGATTGGTATACTTTCTCTCTTGTAATCTTTTTTATATCCTCGATGATGGGTGCAAATTTGCTCAACTTAATAAGTGATGTATCAAATGAACCTTGAAGCATGGCTTCTTCATTTTGGATGAATATGTCAGACAGGTCTTCAACTAAAATATTAATTACAGATGCTCTTAGAAATGCTATTTGTTCATCCATATGCATTTGAGATAGCTTGTCTTTGTTGATTAAATTTCCAAGGATAGGGAATAAAAAATTTTCAGCATAGGTGAAATCAATAAGCTTCAATCTTAATCCATCTTCAAAGTCAATGATGCTGTAACAAATATCATCAGCGGCTTCAACTAAAAAGGCCAAGGGGTGTCTTAAGTAATTAATTGAGCCATCATTATTTATACTAATAAGTTTTAGCTCATCTGCTATTTGTTTAAAAATATCTCTTTCAGATTGAAAGATTCCATATTTTTTTTGGCTTGCTCTATTAGGTATTGATATAGATAAATTTTCTCGCGGATATTTTGTAAAGGCAGCTAGGGTAGGGTAGCACAGTCTAAGACCACCATCTGGACCACCTGTATAGTTACTTAGTATTCTGAATCCATTGGCATTTCCTTCAAAATTAATAAGGTCATTCCATTTCAATTTATCATTAATTGAATTTTGAAAGTTGCTACCTTTTCCATTTAGGAAATACTCACTAATAGCGGCTTCACCACTATGTCCAAATGGAGGATTTCCAATATCATGTGAAAGGCTTGCTGCCGCAACAATTGAACCTATATCGTAGCTACTAATACCTAAATTTTTTAGTTCAGGATATTTTTTTGTTAAGTAATTTCCTGCTTTTCTGCCCAGCGATCTTCCAACACTCGATGCTTCAAGACTATGAGTTAGTCTTGTATGAACAAAATCTTCCTCGGGCATAGGTATCACCTGCGTTTTATCTTGTAGTTTTCTGAACGCGGATGAAAATATTATTCTATCGAAATCTACTTCAAACTCACTTCTTTCATTTGAAATTGGGGAATTGCTTTTCTGTTTATATCTATATTTTACTAGTATTTCACTCCATTGCATAGGATTAAATTATAAAAAAATAGGCTGTCATTTTAGCGACAGCCTATTCAAATTAAATAATATTTGTTGACTATTGTAAACCCAATTTCTTTTTTACCAATCCAGAAAGGTTATCTCCTTCTGGTTTGTATAGAAATCCAGCGGTATTGCTATCCATAATATATCCGTAGCCGCTTTCTTTAGCTACAGCACCAATTGCAGCTTTAGCTTTTTCAATGATTGGTTTTAACAATTCAGCTTCTTTTTTACGAGCATTTTCTTGCGCTGATTGTTGAAATTCTTGGATACGACCTTGCATATCTTGCAATTCCTTTTGCTTTACCTCTTTAATAGCTTCTGGTAATTTAGCTGCATTTTTTTCAAAATCAGCATATTTCTTTTGAAACTCATCACTCATTTTCTTTAACTCATCCTCAAGTGATTTACTAAAGCCTTCCATGTCAGTGTTAGCTTTTTTGTATTCAGGCATTAAGGTCATGATTTCTTGTAAATCAACATATCCTATTTTTTGTGCTGATACTTTCATTAAGCCTAAACAAAACATTAGAGTTAAGGCCATTGCAATTTTTGAAACTTTGTTCATCATGTTATTATTTGTGTTCTTATTGGTTTATTATCTTTTCTCTTCAAGTTTAGGGTTTCCGGCATTATTTCCGCCATTGTTTCCTGAGCCTGGTTGCGTATTTGGTGTATTTCCTGTAGAATTCTTGGTTTTAGTAATTGTTATTCCTAATTCTTTCAGTACCTCATCACTTTTGTCGTATTTTGAATTTGAATATAACATTATGACCTCTCCACCCTTTGCAAATATAAAGTCTAATGCGCTGGTTTTAGCAATTTTTTGAACTGCATCAAAAATCTTGTCCTGAATAGGTTTTATTAACTCAGCTCTCTTTTTGAACAATTCGCCCTCATATCCAAATTTTAGGTTTCTAAAATCCTTTAACTCTTGCTCCTTAACTTTTATTTCCGCCTCTTTTTTCTTTTTTAATTCTTCGGTAAGTAAAATCTTTTCGGCTTCAAATTCATGGTACATTTTATCTATTTCTTCCTGCTTTTTGTCCATTTCCTTTTCCCAATCTAAAGATAATGCATCCAGTTGTTTTTGAGCAGAACGATAATCAGGAATCATATCTAAAATATACTCTGTATCAACGTATGCAAATCTTTGGCCAAAAGTGCTTCCTAATAAGGTAAATGCGCTAATGACTAATAAAAACAAATATTTTTTCATATAATTTTCAAATTAATTAAAACTGTTGTCCAATCAAGAAGTGGAAATTACCTCCGCTTATACCTCCAGTACTTGGTAACCTGTCAATACCCCAGCCATAGTCTAAACCAATCATTCCAAACATTGGTAAGAAAATTCTTACACCCATTCCATAACTTCTATACACATCAAAAGGATTGAAATCTCTAAACTTCAACCAAGCACCACCTGCTTCAGCAAAAACCAATGGAAACACCGTTGCCTGAGGGTTAAGCGAAATAGGATAGCGTAATTCCATAGTATATCTGTTATAGATGGTTGCTCCTTGCTGACGAAGATATCCAGTGGCTGCATCGTAGGCTAAGGGAGTCAATGAGTTATCTGGATAACCTCTTAATGCAATTAGTTCTCTACCATCTAAGTTAAATCCTACTAAACCAGCTCCACCTACCCAAAATCGTTCAAAGGGTGTAATGCCAGTAGATTGGTTATAATATCCAATAAGACCATAATTTACCCTTGTCATTAAAACTAGCGCTTTTTCTTTACCAAATATTTTAGTAAACCATGATGCGTCAAACTTCCATTTGTGAAATTCTAACCACCTGGTTGTTTCTGTCGTACTAACTTGTTTTCCATCAAATAAGGAATAAGGTGGTGACAATTGTAGGGACAATGATATATTGGAACCACTAGTAGGATAAATTGGATTAATGGCTAAATTATTCCGTGAAAGTACAAATTTTAAACTTAGGTTATTAGATACACCTTGACTAATATTTGTTAAATAAGGTTGCCCCAATGCGCTATATTGGTGATTGTATTGTTGGAAAGATGCTTGGTAAAGCAAAGTAAAATAATCATCAGGCCAATGCAAACGTTTTCCTAAACCAACGACTAAACCTGTTGTATACAGGCCTGCAAGTCTGCCGTCACCCGAAGAATAACCGTTTGTTTGTCTTGAATGATAAACTGAAACAGATAATGAATTGGGTTTTTTGCCACCTAGCCAAGGCTCAGTAAATGATGCATTATAAGATTGATAATACGTTCCATTGGTCTGAGCTCTTAAAGATAGTCTCTGGCCATCACCTGACGGAATTGGACTCCATGCTTTTTTATCGCCTACCTTCCTAGCAGAAAAATTATTTAAAGTTAAACCTAATGTACCAATGACAGTTCCTGCGCCCCAACCGCCTGAAAGTTCTATCTGATCGTTGGCTCTTTCTTCCACTTTGTATTCAATATCAACTGTTCCAGTTTGCGGATTAGGCATTGGGTTTACGTTCAAAGCTTCTGGGTTAAAATAACCTATCTGTCCTAATTCGCGTAGCGATCTTGTTACATCACTTCTGCTAAATAATTGACCTGGTTTGGTTCTTAATTCCCTTAATATTACATGGTCGCTAGTTTTTGTATTGCCTTTTACGGTTACCTTATTCACTCTCGCTTGAGCGCCTTCATATATTCTTATTTCTAGGTCAATTGAGTCATTTTCAACCAATACTTCTATTGGCTCTACCCTGAAGAACAAATAGCCGTCATCCATATATAGGGTGCTAATATCAAGGCTATTTTGACTCATGTTTAATTTAGAGTCTAAGTTAGATTGGTCATACACATCACCTCTTTTAATTTTTAAAACAGAGTTTAACTCTTCGTCTTTATACTTGTTGTTTCCAACAAATTTGATATTTCTAAAATAATACTTCTGTCCTTCTACTATATTGATTTTAATCTCAATTCCTTTATTGGCTAATCTCCAAACACTATCCGAACTAATTTGCACATCTCTGTAACCCATGCTCAGGTATTTCTCTATAATTTTTTGTTTGTCGTTATTATATTCATCTTCAATAAATTTAGACTTAGCAAATAGCCTTCTTTTTCTTTTTGTTTCTTTTAATAATCCCCTCAAATCTCTTGAAGATAAAGCCCTATTTCCTGTAAAGATAATGTCGTGTATTTTGATTCTAGATCCTCTATCAACCGTGATTTTAAGTTTAGATGTGTTTTTTGCAATATCATCAGGTATGGCTTCAAACTCGGCTTTTGCATCTGTATAACCCTTGTCAACAAAGTGTTTAGTAATCTCTCTTCGCGTGGTACTAATCATATTTTCATTAATGATTTGACCTGCTCTTAGTGTTAATTCATCTCTTAAATCTTCTGCTTTTCCTTTATTTAAGCCTTTAAGAGCGAAGGTAGACAGCCTGGGTTTTTCGCGTAAAACAAACTCTAATGTAATCTTATCATCTTGAATAAGTTTTATTTTTGCTTTTACATCATCAAATAATTTTTGTTTCCATAAATTATTAATTGCTTTGGTAATGTCATCTGAAGGAATGCGCAATTTTTGACCGATGGTCAACCCTGTTAATATGGTCAATACACTCTTGTCATAATAGTTAGTCCCAACAATATCTATTCCCACTAATTCGTAGGTTTTAGGCGTTGAGTAGTCGACCGACATTAATTGATTGGATGTATCTGTTTGTGCCGATAGATTTGATGAAACAAATATCAATAGACAGTATAAAAATAGTATTTTGGTTTTATGCATGTTATGAAACTTGTTCACTTGTTTTTCCGAATCTTCTTTCTCGTTTTTGATAATCTAAAATGGCCTCGTATAGGTCTTCTTTACTAAAATCAGGCCATAATTTTGGCGTAAAGTATAGTTCGCTATATGCAATTTCCCACAACAAAAAATTACTAATTCTTTGCTCACCACTTGTGCGAATGAGTAGCTCGGGATGCGGCATACCTGAAGTCGAAAGGTGTTTATCCAAGGTGCTTTCATTTATATCTTGAATAGTCAACTTATTATCCTTTGCGTCTGTTGCAATTTGCTTTATAGCGTTCAAAATATCCCACTTTGAACTGTAACTTAACGCTAATGCCAATGTCATTCGTGTGTTGTTTTCAGTTTCTTTAATGGCGTTCTTTAATTCTCTTGCACAATTTTGAGGTAGTGCGTTCATATCACCTATTGAAATGAGTTTGATTCCATTTTTCATGAAAGTTATTTTCTCTTTTCTAATTGTGTTAACAAGCAACTCCATCAAAGCCTCTATTTCTAATTTAGGTCTATTCCAATTTTCAGTAGAAAAGGTATAAAGTGTAAGATATTTAATACCAATTTCAGCAGCAGCTTCAGCACATTCTCTTACAGCTGAAACGCCATTTTGGTGACCAAACATCCTCAACTTTCCAAATCCTTTTGCCCAACGACCATTCCCATCCATAATAATGGCGATGTGTTGAGGTAAATTCTCTAACACTATATGATCTCTTAAACTGACATTACTTTTTCTCACCATTATTAACGAAAGGTGGCGAAGATAATAATTTGACTCAAATTTTTTGAAATAGAGTTTTTCTATATGATATAAATAATTACTACGAAGTAGATAGTAGAAATGTTACAGAAAGTCATAAAAAAAGAAAGTCTGCAAATTTGAAATTTGCAGACTTTAAGTCGGGGTGGCAGGATTCGAACCTACGACCTCCACATCCCAAATGTGGCGCGATACCAGGCTACGCTACACCCCGATTGTTATATAAAAAAATCTTTGCGGAGAGAGAGGGATTCGAACCCTCGGCACCAGTTTCCCAGTGCGGCAGTTTAGCAAACTACTGGTTTCAGCCGCTCACCCATCTCTCCTTAGAGTTTTTAAGGAGTGCAAATGTATGGAGTTAGACGTAATTCACAAATTTTTATCTAAAAAAAATTAATTATTTAAGTAATTTGAGGTAAAACGCTGTTTAATACGGCTGCTTTTTAGAATTTAGCACATTTTATTTTACTTGGAAGCCTTATGCTGAAGGTTACCATGGCTTGCATATACCAATCATTGTATCCTGGGTCGCCTCGCTGAAAACCTTTCTTGAATTGCGATTCACCAGCAACCTCCCATGAACGATCAGCAAGTAATCCACCAATTCCTGTCTTTATGGTTGGATCAGCATATTTACCACTCACATCATCCAAATAATCGGTATAGGTTCTTCTGAAACCTATGCTTGCTTCTACGCTTTTATTATGAGAATAAAGCCATTTTACGCCTATTCCAAAAGGAATTGCATAGGAGAACTTTGAATAGGATACACCTTCAGTCTGCAAGTCAGCTAGGTTGAAAGTCTCACCATTTAATTTGGTTTGAGGGTTAAAACTAAATCCTGCAAAACCTAAATAAGTAAAACCAGTGAACTTTGCGTCTCGCTTAAACGGGCCAAATTTTATGAAATTGAACTCGAAGTATGACGCGTATTCTGTAACATTGCTTGAGAAATTCAAATTTCTCATTTTGTTATAGGTGAAATTTTTGTCATCTCCGCTTAGTTGAAATGTACTTATTTGATTTACCCATGCAAAAGATGTTGAAATATTATACCTTGCAAAAATAGCAGCTGCGGGCTTGGTTTCGTTAAAAGCTATACTCGGTGCTAAATCTCCCCAATAATTGGCAACCCCAGCCGATACACCAATATCCCATTTCTGTGCATTGGCTTGTGTGCTAATGAAGAGTGCAATAATGTAAATTGCTTTTTTCATCGACTAAAAGTTGGGACAATCCATTCCTTTTCCTCTGAAAACGTAGGAAATAGTTATCCCTGCCATAAAGTATAAATCTTTAGTGAAGATTTTGCGATCGCTTCGAGGATTGTCTTGACTGAAATAAGTTTGACCATTGGTGGTTCTTTCAATAGACCTATCTGAAAGTGCTTGTGCTTTAACTCCATATGAAGCTCCAACAACTGTTGCGTCAGCATATTTGCCTCCAACATCATCTAAATAATTAGAGCCTGTAAATCTAACACCTGCCTCTAGACCCAAAAAAAAGGCTTCGCCAATTTTTTGCCTAAATCCGATGCCTATTGGAACTGAATAAACTGTTAAATCATATTTTTTTAAGCTATTATTGGTAGTTGTTCCTTGGCCCTCAGTTCCTAGGGGCTGAAGCTCAACTTCAGTTCCATTTAAAGTTGTTTTGGGATTAAAATTCACAATGCCTAATCCTGCGAAAACATAAGGGATAAATGGTCGGGTATTGTATGAACTTAAATCGTTTGGCAAAAGATTATATTCTGCTTGAACTGAAAATTCGAAAATATTACTGTAGAAATTTAGATTTCTCCAATATTGGAAATTACCTGCGGGCTTTGATAGCGTAGGTGCAACTGCATAGTTTTTATCGTCACCCGATATTTTGCCATAACCTGCAAATCCTTTTACTGCCCATTTGTTACTGAAATTATATCTACCAAAAAGAGCCGCAGCCAAATGAGTTTCTTTAAAAGCCACACTTTCATCGCTCAAATCGCCACTATAGTTAGAAGCTCCCCCCAATATTCCTATCTCTACAAACTGTGCATTTGTATTCTTTATGTTCAAAACAAGGATGAGTATTAAAATAAATCTTATGTACTTACTTATCTGCATAGAAAGCAAAAATATGTATTTTTGATAAACTACAAACGAATATTATAATTTGATAGTACTTTCAGTTAAAATAATATGGTGATTCTTGGCACGAAAATCATTGCGGCAACTAACAATGCCGACATACTTGCTATTAAAACCGCTGCTGCAGCTATGTCTTTAACCAATCCCGCTATTTGATTTTTTTGAGGGCTTACTAAATCAACCAGCTTTTCAATGGATGAATTTGCTGCTTCTATTGAGAGTACCATACCTATACAAATTAAAATAGCAATCCATTCATTGGTAGATATTTGAAAATAAAATCCAGCACAAATTGATAATACAGACAGAAACAAATGAACCCTAACATTATGTTCGTTGACTAAAAACCATTTTAAGCCATTAAGCGCAGGTTTAAAAGATTTTATCCTTTCAGAAACTGAAAAAGACTTTTCATTCTTCATTTATTAGTGTCTGAAATTTCTATTATCGTAACCCCACATAAGTTTTTGGCGCAAAGTGCTTAAATAATTTTCGTCATTCATTCGCACTAGGTTAAATTTAAAATCTGCTTTTCTTATTGCTAATTGCACATTTTGGTTGATGCTTTCTGAGCGTGAATCAAGCGTGGCTAAAAAACTGCTGCTTCTGCCTTCGATTTCAAAGGAGATGATATTTTTATCTGAAACAATAATAGGTCTAACATTTAAATTGTGAGGCGAAATAGGTGTAATCACAAAACTTTCACTTGATGGATAAAGAATAGGACCACCGCAACTCAAGTTATATCCAGTGCTACCAGTAGGGCTTGATATGATTAATCCATCACTCCAATAAGAATTCAAAAACTCACCATTGATAAAAGTGTGAATGGTAACCATACTAGCGGTATCCTTTTTATGAATTACAAAGTCGTTTAGAGCAAATTTTACTCCGGAAAATATTTCTACATTGCTTTCTAACTGAAGCACTGTTCTGCTATCAATAGAATAATGACCTTTTTCAATATCCTCAATTGCTTTGCTTGCATTAGGTGCCGATACTCCGGCAAGAAAACCTAGTCGACCTGTATTAATACCAATTACTGGTAATTCAGTTTCTCTAATATATTCAATGCTACTTAATATGGTTCCATCTCCACCAATACTAATTAAGTAGTCAAATTTATATGTTATAAAATCTGTGTGGGTATCAAATGTTTTGATTTTAGCTTGAAGATTTAATCCATTACGTAAGCAATCTTCATAGTACTTTCTATAAATAACAAAGTCTATTTTTTTCTTTTCAAGGCAGTCAAAAAAGTGCTGTATTTCTGCAAATTTCTCATCCTTAAAATATCTACCAAATATGGCTAATAGCATGCGCTTATGTGTTTATATATTTTAATAGCCAATTGATTCTGTTTTCTTGCGATTCGTCAATTTCACTATAGGTTGAATAATATATGATGTAGTTAAATCTTTTGAAAGTTGCTAATGTGTATTGCAAATCAAAAGAGTTGAATTTTAAGGAAACGAGAACTGTATTATCGGTATCTGATAATGATTCAATCTGACTATGAATTATTTTAAGTCCATTCACTTCACTTATGCGGGCAATTTCTGCTAATGAATAATTTCTAGCATTTATTTCAAGAACAATTATACCTCCTTTTTGGCTTAGCCCACTATTTGCAAAACTATGCTTCATGAGTTCGTCAAACACTATAGAACCAATAAAATTCTCTTCATTATCAATCAAAGCAATAGTTGACAATTGGTTATCACTCATTATTTTTAAAATTTCAAATAAGTGTGTGTTGGGTTTAAGCCTTATGGGTTCTTGGGTTGAAAGAAATGTTTCTATTTTTTCATCATCATCGGTAATCGAATTTTCGTACACATAACCTAATAATTTTCCATTTTCGATGACAGGCAAATTTCTAACATTCCAATCCTGCATAAAATGCAGTGCAGCCTCAGAAGTATCTGTTTTTTTTAGTGGGAAAACCTCGTTAGATAAAAGTTGTTGTGCAAACATATTCTAAGTCTCAAATGTAGAAAAATTTCATTTTCCTACATGTTTATTTTTCAAGACCTATCATACAATGTATAAAAATAGAGAACAGCAAAACTACTGAGGGCAATTTTTTGATGCCCAAATTTGTATTTTTCTAATATTACAAGTGCTCAAAGAACTGCCACCTTGGGGCATAAACTTACAACCTTTATTGGTAATCGAACAAATTAGATTGCCAGTTAATGTTTGGGTTTTCATATCTGCATAATTGTCTAAATTGATGTTACCACCTTTGTTACCTGAGTTGTGGCAACCCTTGCAATAAGTATTTATAATCGGTGTGATGTGAGTTGAATAAAGCACATTGCTTGTATCGCAAGCTGTTTGATTACAAATTCTGTTTTTTGCCCCTTCTTTTATCCAACGTTTTATCAAATTAATACTAGCAGTATCCATTCTAGGTTGAGGTTTAGGTGGCATAACTTTGCCTGTTGTTTTGGTTATATAAGTTACCAAAGTGCTTGTTCCCATAGCTTTTATGCCTGTATATGAGGTTAAATTTAGACCCTCAACTCTGCTTATGGCATCATGGCATCCAGACTGGGCACAGCTTGCCATTACTAAAGGAAGAATCTGGGTATTAAAACACACTGAGTCATAAGCAGGGGGAGTTACGATTGTATCGTGATGTGTGGTGTCGGTTGGATTTCCATTAGGATTTCCCGTACCTGTAAATATTTCTGATGCTTGGTGTTTGCAGGTACTAAAAATAGCCAAGGCTGCAATTAGGTATATTATCTTTTTCATTTCCTTATACAATAATACACTAATTGGTAGGCTATTGCCATTAAAATTGATTTAATTAAGTGTAAATTAAGTATTGTAATAATATGGCTAAATCTAGTAATTGGATTTGCTTTTTTGGAGTTTTTGTTTCGTTTTGGGACTTTTTAAATTTTTAAAATCACATTCTTTAATGATAAATAATTGATAATCATTAGTATAGTTTTTTGGTATAATTGATGTAATTCAAGTCTACACAATAAAACACCAATTATGACAAAGAACAAAAACATCGTATTTTTAGTGCTATTAGGATTTTTAGCATCTTGTACTAAAAATATAGACACAAACAAGGAAAATGTCAGAGGTAATAATAAAGTGACAAGCATCAACGAGTTAAAAGCTCCTGCAAACTTCAATTGGCAAATGTCAAGGGAGGTTACATTTAATGTGAGTGTGAGTGATCCTAAATTTCAGGATGCTATTCATATGATATCTATTTATGATGCAGATCCATTAACAGGTGGTAATTTATTATCGAGAGGATCAGCTAATTTGAATACTTCATTTGTTACTAAATTGAATTTAACCAATACCATCAAACAAGTATTTATTCGTAAAACAGCCCCTGACAATTCAAAATTAGATCAAATAATTGATGTTAATTCAACCAACATTTCGATTGATTTGGGCGGTGTTAAGTTAGGTAAAACAGTATTAAACAAAGCTGGTAGCCCTGATTGTAACACGGGTTGTACACAAACAATCACTTCAAACAATACCAACATTAATGTTAATAATGGAGATGTTATATGTATTACAGGTAGCAATATTACAGTAGGTTTTAATGCTAATGGAGCAGGAACAATAAGAATATGTGGTTCAAATGTGAATGTTCAAAATGCAGCACTTAATAATGGTTCTCGCCTTATAATCACAAGCACAGGCTCTGCAACATTTAATAGTTTAAACATAAATGGGTCAACTACATCTTTTGAAAATTGGGGTACAGCAACTATTAATAGTTCTTTTGCTCCCGGTGGATTGGTAACCAATAATGGGGTAATTACAACCACTCAAGATATTAATTTGAACAGCCAATCTAATTTAATTAACAATGGTACAATTAGCACTCAACAATCATTTAATGATAATAGTAATTGTACAAATAATGGTACTATCACAGTAACTCAATCTTTCCAAGCAAATGGTGGAAGTACATTGATTAATAATTGTAAAATTATCGTTGGTAATAATTTTGAAATTAATAGTTCAATTAAAAACTACGGATATATTTCGGTTGCTAATAAATCCCAGGTAAACGGTGGTTCTGAACTGAGCTTATACAATGGTGCTATGTTCAAAACTAAAGATATTGAAATTAATGGATCAGCAAAAGGATATACCTCTACTTCGCTACTTAAAGCTACTGGTAGAACGACTATCAATGGTGGTGCAAGCGTAACTGGTTATATTCAATTATGTGATCCAAATGGGATCGAAACAAATTATGGAACAATTGGAAGCGGTGCTACTCAAGGATGTTCATTATATATCCCTACTACGGCTTGTAATCCTGAAGGAAATGGTTCGGCTCCTATTACAGATACTGATGGAGATGGTGTTTCGGATGTATTAGACGAATATCCTACAGATGCAAGCAAAGCTTATAACAACTACTACCCATCAGCTTCGGGATATGCAACATTGGCTTTTGAAGATATGTGGCCAAGTCGTGGTGATTATGATATGAATGATGTGGTTGTGAAATACAAATACAATGTTGTGACAAATGCTAGTAACAGTGTAGTTAATGTTATTGGTAACTATACCTTATTGGCAAACGGAGCTTCAAACCAAAATGGTTTCGGTGTAGAATTTCCCATACTTCGTAACAAAGCAACAGGTTTAACAGGTGGTACTTTAGAAGGCGGTCAAACTAACGTGGTTGTTACTTTATTCAGCAATGCACGCACTGAAATGGACAATTGGAATACCATCCCTGGAGCTGCAACTTCTCCAATTAAAAATTATACAGTTAACTTTAATGTAAGTGCAGGTACAAGTTTGAGTTCATTTGGTTTAGGTTCTTACAATCCATTTATTTGGAACAATACGCCAGGTTTTGGCAGAGGATATGAAATGCATTTACCTCGCAAAGCGCCTACATCATTAGCTAATACGGCTTTGTTTGGAACTTCAAATGACAATACTACAAGCGTACCAAATACTTATATGTCAAAAGGAAATAACCTACCTTGGGCCATAGATGTACCAGTGGTTTTCAATTACCCAATTGAAAGAGCTGATATTACTACTGCACATTTAAAATTTGCATCTTGGGTTACTTCAGGTGGAACTCAGTTTACAGATTGGTACACCTCTGGAACAGGATATAGAAACACGGAAAAAATTTATTAATCATAACAAAATAGAAGGAAAGCCAAGCATGATTTCGTGCTTGGCTTTTTTGCGTTTCTAAAAGCGAAATTTCTTACAATTTTACTTGGCCTAAGGTATCGTTTTGTCAATAATGTAAGATAGTTGTTTTAGGTAGATTATTCAAAAAAATAGAAAGGATGAATCTAAAAGTTGGAAAAAGAACATTGGTTGAGAAGCAGAAAAGGGCATTAAGAAACAATATGTAGGAGGTTAGAATGTTCACAAAAATGTCGAACCACAAAAATAAATGAGTTGATTCGTCAAGCTGTCAATATTGACAGGGGTTTCAGAGGAGCAAAAAAAGACAACTCTCAAATAAATTGGAGTTGTACTGTGAGGTAGAGCAGGAGGGATTAATCCTTTTTCCCGTTCGGGGGAACCTTACAAAAATGCTCTTTGCACACGCAAAGAATACATTATTATTTTCTGCACACATTTGTAAGCTTTGCTTACATGTGCTTTGGAAATAATAATGCCCCAACCTTACGGCTGGGGCATTATTTTGTGGAGCTGGAGGGATT
>JBBALJ010000079.1:0-14010 GCA_040403075.1 Bacteroidia bacterium | reverse complement strand
AATTCCCTCCGCAAGGTTTCATAAGGTAAAGGAGATGTTAATAATGATAAAAATTATGATTTAATCATTCACATATTCTTTCTCTAACTTTTTCCGTTGATGAAAAAGTTACAAAAAATCTAGAAAAAAACATGCTTCTGCGCCCTAGCCTGATGCACGGCCCGCATTTTTTTCTGCCCATCACTCACCACCTATTTGAACCATTTGCGTGGCTTCGCGCTCGTAGGTAATTTCTCAAAAAGGGTTGTGTAACTATAGCCTTTGACATTCATAAAATCTGACAGAAAATGTTTTTGGTTTTTTGTGTATAGAGTATACAAGAAATTATACTTGACTCATACCTATGGTCCCGAAAAAACTATTGATTAACTACATCAAAAGTAGTTTAGCATAAGATACTTTTGATTGTTGTTTGATACATAAAAAATAAGTTCCAGCAGGGATTTCTGATCCTAATAACATTCTAGCATTTTGCCCTTCGTCCGTGAAATCTTGCTTATCATATTTCTTAACATGGTTTCCTTTGATGTCAATTAATTCAGCCTCTTCAATCTGATTGTATGATACATTTTTAAGCCAAATATTGTTTTGAGCAGGAATTGGGTATACAGAAATCACATTAGAATTTAGAGCTAACTTTTCAATTGCTGAACTTGCTTTACTCTTTAGTGTAATTTGGTTTTTATATACAATATCACCTGTATTATCATTATCTGCATTAGCTGCCACGCCTGCAGCATAAAAATGAATATCCTTATCTGCAAATTCAGGTGCTTGCCATTTGAAAAGCCATGTTTTCTCATTAGGCATATCAATGCTTGCCTTAGCATGTGCAACATACTCTATACGATTGAATACACCACTATTGGCTTCTGAGGAAAATGTCCCAACAAAACCCGTTGAATTATTATGTCTGGTGCTTAATGCAAATCCAAACCTGTTTTTACCATTGTACTTTAACTTTACTTTTACAGAATATATTTTTCCGGGCTCATAAAAACCATTGCTACTATCAACCTGTATTTGCAAACTACCCATTGGGTCTGAATTAACAACTTTACCCGAATGGCATCCTGAGCAGTCGCCCTCTCCAGGGGCACCAGTCATGTTAAAAGCTCCATCTGAAAGCGAATAAAGATTTGCAGCAATAAGACATACCATCATTGCAAAGCATAATTTAATTTTTGTTTTCATGTGACAAAAATGAAAGTTTAGTTATAGTATTTAGTAGCACAATTTCAATTAATTTTGGTATTTTTTTCTCATATTACTTCTAAACTGATTGGGCGTTAAGTCGGTCTGGTTTTTAAAAAATCTTCCAAAATAGGCAGGATCATCAAAATATAATTGAAAGGCAATTTCTTTAATAGTCCTATCGGTATTCACTAATAATCGCTTGGCCTCAACCAACATTTGCATGTTTATATGTTCGGTTGGATTCATACCCGTATGCTTCACCAAAATTTGGTTTAATTGTTTGGCAGTAACACCCATTTTATTTGCAAAACTGCTGACACTTGGCTTCTCAGCAAATGGCATATCCAATAAATTCTTAAATTCTTGCACCCTCCTATCCGAAAATATTTGTGGCAATGCAGCTTGACGCCTAATAACAAAATTTCGGTTGGCATGGATAAGTAATGTTGTCAAATACGCCTGAGTAATTTCAGTTCCCATCAGTTGATCAATTTGGCATTCTACTTTTATCCTATTCAAAAGGTTTTTATAAAAATGCAAATCTTCTTCATTACACTCAATTATTGGTGAAAACTGATTATTGTGATACAAATTAATTTGTTGCAAAATGCTTTGTTGTTGGTGCATGGCGAATAATTCTTTGGTAAAGGTAATTACAGCACCTACACAAGCTTTATTTCGTTTGATACTATGTACCATGCCAGGTGAAATAAAATGAAGGCTGTTTGATTTAATTGGGTATTCAACAAAATCAATCATATGAGTGCCCCCACCCTTGGTAAATACAAAAACCTCATAGTAATTATGTCTATGAGGGTGGTTTTTTGATGGCTTTACAGGATTAATAAAATCTATCAAATCGTCATAAGCGAAAGGCTTATCAGCTGGCACAAATCGGTGTATGGGTATAGCTTGCATACTTAGTTTGAGTTTTATCAAATTCAAAATCGAATAAACAAACAATACATAGGAAAAGCACAAACAAGTATAAATTATTACAGAAATCTGTCATTTAATAGTTGTCGAATGGGATTTGATATAAGGCGAAATAAAGTGAAATGTATCGATCAATTTTAAGACATTGCTTCATCCAATTAAAATGGTTTGGGAGAGATAGGCAATCACTGTGAAAGTCACCTTCGAGTTTGGATTGCTGATAAAAAGTAATTGAAACATTGTTTTTATTCTTGAACCCCTTCAGGGTTCTGCTCAGCAATTTAACACATAGCCATAGGTTTCACCTATGGCTATAAACATTTTACTCCAAGGGGATAATCAAACTTTAAGGTTATGATCAATTAAGATTATTTATGACAAATTTATCTACTTGCACTACGCAAGAATAATTACTAAATTTTACTACTCATTTAATGCTTTCTTGTTTCTAAAAAAATTACAATCTATCATCAAACCTACATTGGCATTGAAGGGTGAGAAGGAGTAATAAACTGAATTATAACCTGTAACAGGAAGTGTGGCATTTACTTGAGCAGAAACTTTGAAGTATCTTAGAAATTTGTACCTGATGGTACTTGTTAAATCGGCATACAAAAATGTGTTTGCCTCTGCCCTATAGGCATCATTTGAGTTGTCTGAAATATCATAATAATTAACAAGCAGGAGCCTTGGAGAAACCACGTATTCCCAATTGCATTTAATTTGACCATAATCGGCTTGAAGACAATAACGGTTGTATGATACTTGCTGAAAGCTGTTACTAAGCTTTTGTGCATTATCCATTCCCTGATAGTAATGTGAAGTCATTCCTCTACCCACATTCAAAAAATATTCGCTAATAAGTCCTTTGGTATTTTTCTTAAAATAGCCTGCCCCTATTTCATAAAAATGATGCTTGTCGATGATGAAATTTATTGATGAGAAATCTTCACGCTTTGTGCCAAGGTCGCTGTAGTTGGCCAATACAGCTATTTTATTTGTGAGGGCAAAGGCCAATTGCAAGTCGTAGCCAGTAAACCCAACACTCCCACTTACTTGAGTTTGGCCCTTCTCTTGTATCAATGGGGCATTGATTACATTCTGACGATAAATTCCACAAGAAGAGATAAGCATCGCAGCCAATATAAAAATGATATGCTCAATTTTATTTCTATTCATCTTGTTGAGTAGTTTCTTTTATTGAATTTGTCTTTGCAATATTAAATTCTTTATTTCAATACCATCACAAAATTACCCAATTCATCCTTTATTAAAAGAGATAAAGCTAATAGTATCTCCATAAAATAAGAAAGGTGGCCATGGCCACCTTTCTTAATCAATATATCTAAATGAAATTCGAAAAAAGTTATCATATTTATAGAGATTGCTTCACTCGGTTCGCAAAGACCTTCAAATATGAAAGAAATATACTCTTAAAATTCCAACACTGTAAACATTACCCTACGGTTTTGTTTACGTCCTTCGTCAGTGGCATTGTCTGCTATTGGCTGTGTTTCGCCATATCCCATAGCTTTTAATTGTCCTGCACTCACGCCTTTTTGTGTTAAATATTTCATTACTGAATTGGCACGGTTTTGTGATAAGGAAAGGTTCTTAGCATCATCACCCACATTATCTGTATGACCACTTACTTCAAGCACCATTTGAGGATTGTCTTTAAAGATATCAGCCATCTTGTTTAAGATGTTGTATGATGCGCTTGTTAATCTATCTGAACCTGTTTCAAAATTGATAGCGCTTAACTTAAACACCAATCCTTTTTCAATTTTTGGTTGTTTCAATACCACATCATACTTACTTCCTTTGTTTGATTTCGACAAATCGATGGTTTCCTCAGCTGGGATATAACCTTTAGCTGTTACACTCATTTGGTATACACCTGGTGCTAGGTAAAAACTACTGATACCTGAATTATCACCTTGGCCTTTGTACATTATGCTATTACCTTTAGTGATGGTGATGTTACCCGGCACTGGATTGCCATATTTTTCATCTTTCATGTTCACATTCACATTCACTTTATCAGCATTTGGATCTACTGCTTTTACCTCTGGTTGTTCAGCTGGTTCCTTGTGGTTTTTGCAGAATCTTATGGCCAATTGAATCTCTTGGGTTCCACTTGATGAGAATGAATTGTAGTTAGAGCCCACATTGTATTGGTATGCATAAGCAATGTGCAAATTGTTCCATTTAATTCCAATACCTGCTAACATACTTTTATCGGTTCTATAACCTAATTGTCCTGTTAACATTTCTTTCCAAGTAGCAATTCCCATTACATCATATACTAAGCCAACTTCTTTGTAGTTTCTCGCCATCAACATTGGGGTTAGTTTCCACTCTCTATCTTTGGTCATGTAGTCATATGATACGTTTACATTGTATTGGTTGTTATAGTTACCAAACTGATCAAAAACATGGGGAATGGATGCACCTAATTTTATGGTTTTATAGTTATAGATAGCACCAAAACCAACATCAAATCTATTGCTATTAAATACTTGGTATGCAGGATCGTTCTTTACTTGTGTTTGTACCTTATCAGTATTCAATGAGTTATTGGCATAGCCAATGCTCAAGCCTAATGACAAGTTTTGTTTATCATCAATTTTTACATTGTAGGCATACATACCATTAATGGTAAGGTAGTTTACTAACGATCGGTTATCGCTTACTAACATACCCCCAATACTAGCATTTTTGCCCAATTTGCCGTGGCCTCCTAAGGTATAGGCTTTGGGTGCATCTGGTAAATCTGTCCACTTAAGGTGGCTGTTTAGAAAGACGTTAATGCAATCGTTTCCACCCATAGCAGCTGGGTTAATTAGGAATGGATTGATGGTATAAAGGTTATAGGAAACAGGTTGTTGTGCTTGGGCATGCATACCAATTACTAGACCTAGTATTATTGTTTTAAATATATTTTTCATGGATGAATCTTATTAATAATGATAGATAAATGAATTAGTTGTTTTTGATTAATAAGGCTCCTCTTTTGTTAACCTTAGGACCTTTAATCAAGTAATAGTATTCGGCCGAAGGAACAGGATTACCATCCACTTTTCCATCCCAAGGTTTATCATAACCTGTTTGGCTAAATACTTCTTGACCGAAAATGTTATAAACAACAATCAAATGATCTTTTAATTCAGAAGCATTTTCAATTTCCCAAGTTTCATTTATGTTATCTCCATTTGGTGAGAAAGCATTTACTATTTTATCTATTGTGGCAGTCTCTGCAAGCGTTGTAAAGCTACTATCTGCGCCATAGCTAATGCCCACAATGTTGATAGCATAGGCTCTGAAATGATAGGTAGTGTTAGGTGATAATAAGGTAATGTTTTCTGAGAATGAACCCAATCCTGCTCCTATTACTACTTTTGCATTGGATGTGGTTGGATTGGCTGTTGTATTAAATACAACACCTCTATCAATCACTGTAGCTGTGCCACTATCAATTACATTTCCGCCTAAAGTAGCATTGGACGTTCCAATAAATGTAGCGCTATTGGTTGAAACTGTTGGTGCAGAAACAACCTGAATAGCTGTTACAAAAATACTATCTGCACCATAACTTGTACCTACACTATTGATAGCATAAGCACGCACATGGTAAGTAGTAGAGGCTGTTAAGCCTGTTACATTTTGAGAAAAACTTCCAGTTCCACTTCCCATTTGCACTTTGGTATTTGAAGTAGTTGGGTTAGCAGTAGTTGAGTATACTACCCCTCTTTCAGTAACAATAGCCGTTCCACTATCGGTTACATTACCACCTAATGTAGCATTTGTAACGCCAATTAAACTTGCACTTGAAGTACTTACACTTGGAGAAATAGCTAGGTTGGATGTAGTTGTAAAAGTACTATCTGCACCATAACTTATACCCACACTATTGATGGCATAAGCCCTAACATGGTATAAAGTTGAAGGTGTTAAGCCTGTTACATTTTGAGAGAAAGTACCAACACCAGATCCTATTTGCACTTTTGTATTTCCAGTTGTTGGGTTAATGGTGGTTGAATAAACTACACCTCTTTCGGTAACGGAAGCCGTTCCACTATCTGTTACATTGCCACCTAATGTAGCATTTGTAACGCCAATTAAACTTGCACTTGAAGTGTTTACACTTGGAGCAATGGCTGGGGTTGATGTAGTTGTAAAGGTGCTATCGCCTCCGTAGCTTGTATCAACTGCATTAATGGCATAAGCCCTAAAGTGATAAAGTGTTGATGCTGCTAAACCTGTTACTTTTTGCGAGAAAAAGCCTTTACCGTTTCCAATAACAACTTTGGTATCTGCCATTGATGGGTTGATAGTAGTTGCATATACAACCCCTCTTTCCGTTACACTTGCAGAACCCGTATCGCTTACATTACCTCCCAAGGTGGCACTATTCATACCAACTACAATTGCTTTTGAGGTTTTTACTGTAGGGGCGGCAATTGGTATAGGCAAAGTTGTAAATATACTATCTCCTCCATAACCGATGCCTGCACTGTTTATGGCATAATATCGCACATGATATAATGTATTAGGCATTAATCCTGTTATTATTTTAATAAGAACTGAAGGACTTGCAAATACGTTTTTAGTATCAGCAATGGTAGGGTTTACAGTTGTAGCATAAACAACCCCAAGTTCTGTAACTGAGGCTGCACCACTATCCAATATATTACCACCCAAAGCTGCAGAGTATACGCCAACCAAACTAGGTTTACTGGTTCTAACCGTTGGTACTATTCCAGCAGATGCTAATGTTGTAAATATACTATCAGCACCATAACTTGTGCCTACGCTATTGATAGCATAAGCTCTTACGTGGTAAAGTGTTGATGCGGTTAATCCAGTTACGTTTTGTGAGAAAACTCCTGTTCCATTTCCTATTTGTACTTTAGTATTTGCAGTTGTTGGGTTGATGGTAGTTGCATAAACTATTCCTCTTTCTGAAACAGTTGCTCCGCCATCTGCGGTAACATTTCCACCTAAAGTGGCTGATGTTGTGCTAATAGAGCTTGCTGAACTTGTTACAATACTTGCTAAAACAGCCGGTACATTTTGGTATTCAAATGCACCAATACTTGGTGTAGTAGCAGATCTGGTATTTCCTAAATAATCATCTGTAATAGAATTTTCTGGATATCCTTTGCCTGCCACATAATTACGCATTGCTGATTTAATTGACAAGTCACAATTCACCATATCTGAAAAGAAATTGGCAGGGTCAATTACAGATGTAGTAAAATAGGTAGAGGCACTATCAGAATTGGAGGCCAATCTCCAAGCTGCAAAATTCAATGGATTTGTTCTATTTGCCCATAATCCCATTTGGCTATTGCTGCTGCTTACATACAAATTGTGTTGGCAAGAGGTATCTGTCCAGTTTGCACTTAAGCTATCATTTACAATCGCAAAATTGTTATTGCTACCCGTTCTTGCATTCACAAAAATATTATTGCGCACATAAATTGTTTGCTTTAATTCACGATTGAAAGCTGCTGAGTATCCATTAACTCCATTAGAACCTGCATTACCGCTTAACAAAACGCTATTGTGAACAATACGCAAATTACCTTGAAAATTGGTACTGTTTCCCTGGCATGATATCCCAAGATACCTTACTGCACTGGTATTAGTAGCTACCAAGCTAACTTGGTTATTATATACCATCCATTTTCCATCTATTTGATAACAGTTTATTCCATTAATCTGAGTAGAAAACAAACCTGTATCTGTAGCATTGGCATTAAGTGCAGTTAGGTTATAAATCTTGTTTTTAAATACATGTCCATTATAAACAGTACCCGCTCCACTTTTTATAAATATTCCATTAACCATTCCAGCGATATAGTTTGCATAGTATCGGTTTGTGTCTGTTCTATGGCTAAGGTTTTTTATAATATTATTATAGCAAAAAGCATTGCGGCCACCATTGGATGTCATTTCCATTTTAATTCCTGTTAACGCACCTACTCCTGATGTGGCCCCTAGCGCATTGGAGAACATATTGCTAACTACATTATTGTGACAAATAAACACCTCAGGTGAATTACTAATTATTTTGCGTATGTTGATTCCTATTAAGTCTCTAGTTCCTTTACCAAGATACTTTATATGGGAAACAACATTATTTCTAACAAAGGTTGTATCTGGTTTATAAAATCCATCTGGGTAGGCAGCAATCATAATTCCAAAACCTTGAATTGTATCCCAAGGATTTTCCAGACCGCCAACTACATTGTTTTCAATAATTATCTTATCTCCACGAATCGAAATTGGGTTCAAATCTGAATTACTGGTTAAATTGGTAGCAATATTAGAAATTCTGTTATTGTTAATTAAAGTTAAAGTTCCTGTATCGGTAGAATTAGTGAGGATTCCCATAAATTGTCCTGACAAGGAAATTGGATTTCCCGACCTATTGGGATTAGAACCACCAATACTATTATTTGAAATAGTAGCGTTAAAACCACCATCTATGTTAATACAATATATAGACCGATTGTTTGATATATTAAAATTGCTACCTCTATAAATCTGATTAGAATCGATAATGATAGAGTCGCCTGCATAAGCAAAATTTAAAATATTTATTGTCGCAATAGTACTTGCAAAACCTGTAAACTGATTTTTTCTAATAGTTACTCTTGAGTTTCTTTTAGTATAAGATGAACTATTGATTGAAAAATTGCTAATGCCATTTGAATATCCGCCAGGGTTGGCACCTGATGATTCTCTAACTAAATTTCCATAAAAAGTGATCCCATCATTTCCAAACAAACCTGTTGTTCCGTATAATAGAACTACAGACTTCTTTTGACAATTACTTTCTAAAATACAATTAGAAATAGAATTTTCTCTTGCATCATTTTTAAAAACAAAAACACTACCTGTACTATCCGTATTTGCATTGGCACATCTAAAAAGTAAGTATCTACCATTTCCATTAAAGCTACCATCTATTATTACATTATCTGCTCCATCAAAAACAAATAAGGAATCATTTGCCTGCGTAGGGTTAATCATTTCAATAGTTCTAATGGTGGCAGCATCGGGCTTAATGGTTAGGCTGAAACTATTATTAAATTGATTCAGGCTATTTGTACCTAATTCGTTGGTATTGCTAATTACAGTTGCTACCACGTTTTGTGTTAAGCCACTACTATTAATGGCTTGAAACAAACCACCCGCATTGGTAAAAGATGGATAATCTCCACCTGTGCCCACTGTTACAGAGGCAGCAATGGAGCTACCAGCTAATGTGGTAAAAGTACTATCAGCTCCAAAAGCGGTATCAGTACTATTAATCGCAAATCCCCTCACATGGTAAAGAGTTGAAGCGGCTAAGCCTGTTATATTTTGCGAAAAACTACCCAAACCATTTCCTATACTTACTTTGGTATTGCTTAAATTTGGGTTAGTGCTGGTGGCATATACCACGCCTCTTTGAAGTACTGCACTTGAGCCACTATCGCTTACATTGCCACCTAAGGTTGCCGAGGTTGAAGTTATTGAAGTAATAGCATTTGTAACTAGTATAGGCGCTTCAGTTGCCAAATTTGAACTAATCTTTATTTTAGGTCTAAAAGTTGAAGCAGATAAAGAGGTAGTACCAGACGCAGGTAGTGTGGTACCATTGTATCTTCTACAACTATTTACTGCATTTGAGCTACTATTTCCAACTGAACAATAAAAAACAGTTGGAGTTGTTCTAGCCACATTATCTAATCTTTCAATTAATAATTGCAAATTAGAACCCGTTGTTCGTTGAAAAGTTGTTGTTAAATTGATATTTACATAACCTGTATCTGTGATACTAAGCGAACCATTATATACCAAAGTATAACCCGAAGTAGTATAAGCTCCAGTTGTAAACGTGCTGGTGCTGCCAGATACATTTTTTAAGTAAACTTTAAAATTGCTTGCAATATTTGCTGATGCATTACTAGATAGACTAAAAGCAATACTTTTAATGGTATTTGCTGGCAATAGAAAATTACTCGCTCCAATTTCGCTTTCAAGATAAATGGCTTCAATAACATGGTAATTGCTATTACCAATAACGATATTACCAGATGTTGCTTGATTAACATCAATTACAATGGTTTGTGCATTCGCTGTCCAATTAAAAATTGGATTTGTAAATAGCAAAACGAGTAATAATCGTAAACTGATTTTTTGTAAATTTTTTCGCATAATTTTCAAGTTATTTGTTTGAATATTTTTTGCACAATGATATTAAATTCAATCCAATCAAAAAATAAGGGTTAACCCTTATTTTTCACAAATCAATTTTGCTGTTTTTTTGTAGAAAAATAAATGCAGGTAATTTTATTAATGTATAAATAGTAATATGCATCTTAATAAATAAAACCGAATGATGAAATCTCATACATACATTAAGCAAGCTATTACAATACTCTATCTATGCATAGTCATTGGTCTGTTGCATTCGTGCGGACCAAAAAGCGATAGCAAGCAAGAGAAAAAACCTTGGCACCACAAAGATGTAATGCCCCAAAAATTCAAATGGTTTTTGAATGCCGATAATTATTCGGATAGCAATTACAAAGCACGATTTCAAAAATATTATCACGAATTTTTAGCAGAGAAACACAATGATTCAGCATTGTTTTGCTTGCTGTCGTATGGTGAGATGATAGATCAAAATTATATTTTCGATTCATTTTATTTAAAAACCGCACAGGAACATTTAAAAAAGTTTGAACCTATTTCTACAGTGAATGGAGAACTTATTAAATTATATTACTATATAGGTTCTCAATACGAGGCAAATTCAGAATATAAAATAGCTGAAGCATGGTTTAACAAAGGGATAAACCATGCTGATGTATTGCCAAGAACAAAAATAAAATGCATGGGTATGTTGGCTCAAATATATGAAGGTGCAAATGAGCCCGAAAAAGCATTGCCTCTTCAACTTAAAAGACTTGAGTTTTACGAAAACGAAAAAGATACCGTCAATATAGGTGTTGCCTTAGCTAATATAGCGGGCACATATAATGTTCTAAATGCGCATCAAATTGCCATTGAACATATTTTAAAGTCAATTACCTATGCTCGATTAAAACATGATACCAATACTTTGATACCATTTATTACCAATTACTTTATCTATAAAAAAAATGCAGATGACAATTTTAGATATATTGAAAAAGACAAGGAACTTTTAAGTGAGTTAAACCTAATTTGTAATACTTATAGTAATCTAAGTCCTTATAATGATTGGGTAAGATTAGATATAAATTTTCACTATTACTGGAAAGAAAATATGGTGGATAGCATGAAAGCTACTTTAGAAAAGATGGATGTCGTTAGTAAATTGTTAGATAATCCATCTTTTGAAAATAATTTGAAGTACTTAAATTCAAGGTATAATAATAAAATAGGCCATACAATTAACAATGAAAAAGAATTGATAGCAATGGCTGATGATTATGCAAAAAATGATATGTTGTGGGAGGCTTGGCGAACAAATATCATGTTGTATGACGCAGCTGAAAAGAAAGGAGATTATAAGAGTGCCTTGAAATATTACGAAAAAATTTATGATATTGAAATTGCAAGATTGAGGCTAAATAACAAAGGCCAGATTTATGAAATGGATGTAAAATACCAAACAGCAAAAAAAGACCAAGAAATATTAATTCAAGTTGAAAAACTAAAAACCAAACAACGTGATATAGGTTTACTTCTTGCGGGATTGATTATTGCAGTGCTCAGTTTTCTAGTTTATTTTATTTGGCAAAAGAAAAAATTAATTAGCGAGAAGAGAAATAACGAAAATTTATTTACACAAAAACTAATGGAAAACACCGAAGATGAAAGAATGCGTATAGCCAAGGATTTGCACGACAGTGTTGGTCACGAGCTATTGAGCATAAAAAATGCTATCCATAATAAATTTCAATTTACCGAGGACAAAATCGACAATGTGCTAAACGAGATTAGAGAAATAAGTAGAAACTTATTTCCAGTGATGTTTGAAGAAATTGGTTTGAAAATTAGCATCGAACAACTGCTCGAAAAAATCAAGCAAAGCGATAATTTTTATATTGGAAGTGAAATAAATTATTTGCCAAATTCTTTGCCTGTTAAGGTAGAATTACAGATATACCGCATCATACAAGAGGCACTAAACAATACTCGAAAATATGCAAAAGCTGAATCGGCATTTGTTAGCATTAGGCAAGAAAAAGACTCTGTATGGGTAGAAATTAAAGATAATGGAATGGGCTTTGATGTAGCAGAGGTATTAAAATCAGGAAGGGCTTTCGGACTCTTAACCATTCAACAAAGGTGCGAAGCATTAAATAGCAAAGCCAATATTTCATCCGACAAAAATGGCACTAACATTTCATTTCAAATACCCCTGAAAAATGTATAGTATTATTGTTGCAGATGATCACCCCATTACATTGTTGGGCACAGAAACATTTATTAGAACCTTAAATAACCGCGTGGTTGGTTCTTATGGAAATGGCGTAAGTTGTTTAAACGGAATTATAACCATGGAGCCCGACATAGCTTTTGTAGATGTGAGCATGCCCGGCATGAGTGGTTTAGAAATATTGAAGGAAGTAAAAAGCAAACGATTAAAAACTAAGATTGTTTTGCTAACCATGCATCACGAAATGTCGGTGTATTTAAAAGCAAAAGAATATAAATTTGATGGATATATTTTGAAAGACAATGCGCAAAACGAAATTGCAGAATGTATCAAATCAGTAATGCAAGGAAACATCTATTTATCTCCCGACTTTGAGAAAACCATTGTAATAAATAAACAACCCAATAAACAAGAGTTTCTAAATCTATTGACTAAAACAGAAGTGAAAGTGGCTGAGTTGGTAGCTATAGAAAAAACGAATAGTTATATAGCGAAATATTTGTTCATCTCAGAAAAAACGGTAGAAACACACAAGCAAAATATTGTCAATAAACTGGGTTTACCCAAAGGCAAAAATGTATTGCTTATGTGGCTGATGAAAAACTTGAAGAATGATTGAAAGGATGCTTAATCAATCTATTGGCTTTAGCGATGGCTCTTCCCCCTTTGAAGTGGGTTAGGGGGATGCTAATTCTGATTAATCTTTGGAAGTAATTTAAGTCATACGCCAATTTCTTTCTCCTACTTTTTCCATTGATGAAAAAGTAGGCAAAAAACATTCACAATAAATTGTTTTTAAAATTGTGTTCATGAATGCTAAAGCATTTCTAGAAAAAAATATGCTTCTGCCCACTGACCGGATGCTTGCCCCGCATTTTTTTCAACCCAACGCACGCCTTCTATTTTAACTATTATCTTGGCTTCGCGAGAGAATGCTTCTCCTTCAGAACTTTTAATAGTTAATGCTTTTGACATTCAAAAAATATGCAAGAAAATATTTTTGTTTCATCTAATTCAATAATTAGTTTAGCCTTAAGAACTAAATACAAATCTTCTAATTAACACTTATAATCAAATTCTTCAATCGATAAAAATCTGTTTCAATCTTTGCACCATATTTTTCAGATATAAATGTCCAACCAAAATATCTTTCCTCATCATCTAAAAGATGGCATAATAGCTTAAAGTCTTTATTTCGATAAGCCAATTGAATTTCATCTAATGCTTTTAAATGGTTACAATATTCTTTGTGATTCTGAACATCATCATCGATTGTCTTAGCTTGTGTAAGTCTTCTTCTGTATCGGTTAAATTGAACTTCTTTTTTTTTATTCTTAGTAAAAAAAATATCGAGCAGATATAAATTGAATTTAAATTCCATTTGCCTATTCTTAATTTATTATCAGACTCCTATAGGTTTAATCTTTTTTCAGAAATATATAAAATAT
>JBBALJ010000078.1:0-14278 GCA_040403075.1 Bacteroidia bacterium | reverse complement strand
TGCTGAGCGGAGCCGAAGCACCGATTGCTTTTCAAAAGTTTCGCACTTCGGCTCCGCTCAGTGTCCGAAACATTTCTGCTTCGCTTACCGTCCGTTAAGATTTGGTTGCTAAACGAAGTTGTTTGAAAATAATGCCAATAGCATTAGTAGTTTCAATCCATCGTTGTGGAGAAAGTACAAAATAATTGCTGCCAGCTTCATTTTTAAACCTCTCGAATTCGAGAGGTTTAAAATTAGGATTACAAAGCGTCTCCCACAATCCAATAAATTCGATAGTGCTTCTACTTCTCATCCAATTATTGATGATAGCAAAAGGTTCATTGCTATTTCTAGATTTTGCAATATCAGTTATAGAGATATATTCATTTTTACCCTGAACATAAAGAGTAACCTCGGATCCTTTAACAATTATTTTTTTACTTTTAGCCATAGCCAATTAGAAATATTAATTAAACGATCAATTAAAGCTTATTAAGTTTAATGGTTCCCAAATTCTTTTCATTGGCAGTGGCCGTAATAAAATAAACACCTGATTGAAGATGACTAAGATTCATAAAACTACCATTCTCAAAATTACTTGAAGTATGCACGAGCTTACCTAAAACATCAAACACTTCAACCTTAATTGAACCTGTTAGGTTTGAAACTTGTATTTGAATACCATCATTAAAAGGATTTGGATAAGCTGAAAGGCCATTTATTGAAGATACACGCACCATTTCATCAACTCCACTTCTGTGGGTGCTTGAACCTTGCAAAAAACCTTCAGTAATCGTGCCATAGCTTCCAGTGGCCAAATCCCCCAATGTCCATTCTATTTGGATTCCAGTGAACTTAAACATATCGCCTCCGCTGCATAGCAAGGATGAAGAAATACTTTGGGCTTTGGTTTGAGAAACGATTAATGTGAGTATGAGTATTAGTTTTCGCATAGTATTATTTTTTAATGGTAATGAGAATTGTTTGAAGTTCAATGCTACGATTGTATGACCTTATTTTCTGTAACCAAGATTGGAAATTTTCAACTGAGGTCGACATTGGCATGGCATATTGCATACCATTTACCTCTTCGTTATTGCTTTTTGAAAGTAATGGTTTACCAAAATCTTGCTTTGAAAATAAGACTTGGAGTCGATTTTGCTCCATATTGTCGGATGTAAAAAGTTCAATATTATCAACGGTTTTATCCTTTTTGTCGGTGTTTGAGAAAAAGTAATACTCCTGGTCTGCTTTCACTTCGTATGTATTGGATGTATTGAAATTAGAATATGGTAATAAGCGTTGAACTTGTTTGGTATCATCCAAAAAGATAGTCACATAACCATTGTTTGGAGCTTTGAAGTAAACAATCAGTTCTTGCCCATTATTAAACACATCTGTTGAACATTTCTTATTGTTGCAACTGAGGGTATAAGATTCTGGGGTATATGGTATTTTGCTCAACTCTCGTACTTTGCCTTTAATGCTTATTTTCACCCATCTGAATCCATCCTCGTCATAGAAATCGCGCTTTTCATCCAATGTTGCTATCCATTCTCCATTTACCAACACATCTGCAATGGAGGTAAAAACCCTATCACTTTGGGTTTGTTTACCTGTGGTAATATCTTTTACATACACCGAATTGCCTTGGTTAATAACCGTCCCAAAGGCATTCTCAATAGCATTAATCTTAGCTTTCTCAATGGCGTTGTTTACCGCAAATTCCTCGGTAACATTTTTCTCTATGCGCAATTTGTATTCTCCAGAAGCCTCTTTGGTCTTTTGGGCATCCGCACTTAATGAGGTTAGACCTAATAAAAATAGAAGTATTATTTTATAGTGCTTCATCCGATTGAAGCAAAAGTAAAGTATAATTAGTGAATATTTGACTATTTCTAAAGTTGCAAATGTTTCATCTGCAATCTTTCAGCCTTATTGATTAAGAATGCTATAGACTTAATTATTGGCAAGGATTACTTGAACCAATTTGATAGAACTAAAGAGCAAAAAATCTTAAAAGATTTAATTATCATTTTTATCGCTAATAGGTTTTCTAATACTTTATAAGGCTTATATATTTGGCTCACTCCATAAATAAGCTTACTCTCTCATTAATCAATTCTTTGTACTTGGTTTTATTTTGCTCATTTAAAAATGAGTTATCTATGAGTAGAATTGCTTTGGGTAGCCAAGCAACAAGTTTTTTATACACCGATGTAATTTGTTTCTCATTCAACTGAAGAACCGCTCCAAACCTATTAAAATACCCTTTGTTAAAATTTTTCTTTTTACCACCAAGCAACAACGCTGTATCATCTTGGTCTTTGGGTAAAACAATTTTCACATTCAACAAATCGTATGCAGGAGAAAGCACCCAACCTATATCCGACAACCTCATTGAGAAGTTTTTCAGGTGCATATCATTATTACCAATGATGAAATTGAAGAGGCTAAGTTCAAAAAATCGCTGTTTATCCATTAAGGTATTTACAGATAATTCGCCTATGGTTTTACCAAGGTTTTCCATAGTGCCCAAATACTTGTCTTCCAATTCTAATATTTGCAAAAAGTCAATCATATGTATTTTTGAATTGTCTTTTTTGCGGTCGATGCGTTTGGTGATGTAACATAATTCACCTGAAGCCAATCGTATCATATTTGAAGGAACCACCTCTATTTTTAGGAGTTCAGCCAATTTCATAGATAGATGCTCATTTTCTGGCATCTGTTCGTATGCTGCATTTTGAGGTTTTAAAATATACATTCCTTCAAGGGCATCCATAATGGTTAAACGAGCATTGTTGCCATTTTCTAATGTGCTTTTTATCCAAGCTAATGATAATTTTGGCTGCACACCAGGCACAGTTACCGATAACTCTGCTGCTTTTTTTGCCAATTTCTCCATCTCATCTAATTGATATGGTAATGAAGGCGCAAGCTTAGTACCATAGAAAGCTTTGATGCATTTAGGATGATAATCTCCCGCATCATTTTGAGCCAATTCATTATAACAATATAAACACTTAGTCATCTAGTTTTTCGATTAGAGTGTTCACACTAACTGCCCCGATTGCGTTTTGGCAACATGCTAACAGCAATCCCATACGATCATTTTTATTGATTCGCCAACTTTCGGCTGCAATGTTTAACAGCCAGCCTTCTGGGATTAAGCCATCAAAAAATGGAAATAGTCGCTTGCTTCTATATGGATTGGCGCTTATGGGCATTTGAAAAGTAATGGGCAAGTCAGGATAATTTTGAATATAATATTCATCATACAAGAACTGATACTCTCCTGTATCAAGTTCACTCAGCACACCTGCTTTAATATTGTTATATTTAATGATGGCTTGTCTCATGTTTATTTATCACTTATAGGTCCTAAAACATGGCCAAACATTTTCAACACTTGATTTACTTTTGACAAACTCAGATTCTCTTTTCCTTGCTCTATTTTTCGTATTACAGTTAAGGCTACTCCTGCCTTCATGGCAAATTCCTCTTGCGTAAGCTTCAGTTGCTTTCTTCTGCTTTTAACAAACTCGGTTACAGTATTCATTTTTATATGCTTTCGCATACAAAAATAAGAAAATTAAGTAATTTATATGCATTTAAATATAAAAAATAAAATTAAGCAATAACTATATGCAATTCAATATAAATTTACGATTTAATGCTAGTATGTATTTGCTGAAGTTGATGGTTAAATTAATAAGAAAATGACCTGCGAAAAGAAGAACAGAACAACGAAGGGGTTCAACAACAACATCCATGTTTCGAACAATTTTGGTCTAAGACTCTTTTTCATTTGTAATCCGAAGTCGCTGCGCAATGGTTTGTCGACAGACTTCAGATTGAGGGATTGTCTAGTTTTTTTTATACTTATAAATTCGTCAACATTAAAAGTTGCTTTATTTCTCAGTCAGCCGGATTGAGCAAAACCCATGCACAATAAAATAGTTTGTAGAAGGCCCAATATTTAGTAAATATTAAGGATATGCTTGGTTTTTCTTGGTGTTTTGTAAAATAATTGTCACAGCTAATTAAATTAAAAACTTATCATTTAATCATATCGTTTAATCGGGTATTACTTATATAAACATATAAAACAAATGAAAAAAAACATTTTTAAAATGGCTTTATTAAGCCTAACTCTTGGAGCTTTACTAACTACATCATGCAAAAAAGATGATGACAAAACCACCACTAACCCTGCTCCTGTCTTAAAGAGCATTTACGAAATTGCAAAAGCCGATACTAGTTTTAGTATTTTAGTAGCTGCATTAGACAAAACAGGTTTAAAAGCCACGCTATCTAATGCTGGAAATTATACTGTTTTTGCACCAAACAATGCTGCATTTAGAAAGGAAAATTTTACTATTGAGGTCATTAATTCTATAACAAGTCCAGATTCTATTTTAATTATTAAAAATGCTCTGCTTTATCATGTTCTAGGCTCAAAAGTAAAATCTACCGAAGTGCCTAATGCTTATGTAGGAACATTGTATTTGGTTAATGGAAATGGTGTTTCTTTACGCACCTCAAATAATCCTGTAAAATTAAACAATGAGGCAAATGTAGTGGCTGCAGATATTGCTGCAAGCAATGGAATTATTCATGTAATCGATATGCCTTTAACACCGCAATCTGTGGTTGATATTGCTGCAAATAATTCTGCCTTTACATCATTAGTAGCAGCATTAGATAAAGCAGAATTAGTAGGTACATTGGAAGAAAGTGCTTCTATTACCGTATTTGCTCCAACCAATGATGCGTTTGATGCCATTAGCTTCAAACTAGCTGATTTTACCAAAGAGCAATTATCTGTAATTTTAACATCGCATGTTTTGGCTACGCAAGTTAGATCATCGCAAATAAAGAATGGCGATATGGTTACCACTTTAAATACCAATACCAAATTAACATTTAGTACTTCAGCTGGTGTTAAATTTAGTGGTGGCGATGTGACTGACGTGTCTGTTACTACTGCCGATATTCAAGCAACAAACGGTGTGGTTCATGTAATTAATAAAGTGGTTTTACCTAAAAAATAATTCTTAGTTTAACCATCAAAAAAAGCCCTAAGTAATTCAAATACCTAGGGCTTTTTTGTTAGCGTTAATTTAATTAGTGTCCTGCAGTTTTGCTTTTACTAAATTTACTTTTTAGTTTTACAGCAGGTACCCATATTTTAGAAATCATATACTTTATAGGATTGCTTTTTTCCACTTTCCAAACAGTTGTTCTTGCACTTTCTTGAGGGTTTTCATGAATAGTATAGGCGTAGGCCGCAATGGAGGTGCGAAATTTACCCTCAGGGAATTTGATTGGATCGTAACCATGCAAAGTATATCCACGACAATGCATAATGGCTAAACGATTAAATGGCACATCTACCTCTGTTTTATCTCCTGTTTCAGAGTGTTCCAAACGCAACTCTCCTCCATATTCTTTCTTCCAATCTTTATTTAAATACAACAAAAGATTTAAGTTACGGAACCATGTTTCTTTCATCGGATGATAATTGAAATCTGCATGCATGTCTAAGAAACTTTTTGCTTTTCCTTGATGGATTCCTCCACCATAAAACTCAGGGTCAATAAATACATCTTCGTTGGTTACATACTTAATCCAATCTTCAAAACGTTTTGAAGTTAAATCATCATAAAGTTCGGTAAACAAGCCGCCCATGGTCCAAAACTTAGATTTTTCGAATTTGTTTTTAGCAAAAACATAATCAGCACTGGCTGTTTCTATTTCTGGAATGCTATTGTAAAGCTCTGTAATTTTATCCTCATAGCATAGGCCATCAACTGCTACAACAGGAAAGGGTTTAGCTGTTAAAAATTCGTTTCTATACTTCTCTTTGTTTGCTTCTATAAATTCAAAATTTATCATAAAATGTGGTTTTTATCTTTTTACAAATGTTGTAATTTCAATATCTATTAACCATGACATTCGTCAAAAATAAATATGATATTGGCTAATAATTAAATCCTATTTGAGTAAACTAGCTTCCTCTTATCTTTTCGTATTTAGAAAGGTTGGCAACATTGATTTCTCCTAATAATTCAATAGCTTTAGGTTTTTCAATTTCGCTTGCCCCCTTATAAATGTTCACTAATTCATCGCTTTTGGCTTCAAAGAAAACAAGTAGCATCACAGTATTGGGTGAAATTCTAAATACTTTCTGTACTTGCTCTAATGAATTGTATATCTGTTTGCGCGCTCCTTCTGGATTCTTGTAAAATTGATCCATTCCTTTACGGTGGTAGTTATAATAGGCTAATCTCAAGGGCCTGAATCTCTCATTGAGGATATTATCAATCAAGTTATACCTTGTTCTTGTATTACCAAAAGCTTTCCAACCAGCCGAACCTGATGCTTGTTGAGCCACATTCATTATTTGTAAGGCTTTGTTGAAATAAGGTGTACCTGCTTCTAATCCATAGCTATCATAGTCTAAACCTACTATATAATTTGCATAGAAAGAAAGCAATGAGACCAAGTTGTTGGTATATGACGCTTCATTATAGTCAAACCTTTGTTGTTCATTATAAGCAAACTCAAAATTGTCATCATTAAAACTAAATAATACTGAATTATAGTTTGAGGCAAAAATGGGTCTTCGGCTTTGAATAATGGCGCCTGCCGATATTTCACCTGTTTGTTGGTTGTATGATTTTAATTGAATTTCAATATAAAACTCAATGCTTTCATTGTTCGCTATTTTGTCATTACTCCATTTCACATTTGAAAAAAACTGTTTGATATCTGCTTCAAGTTTTCTAAAAACAGATTTGTCTGTAAGCTGAATTTGAACATCCGTTACTTTCACTGTCACGTTCAAATCTTGCTGCTGTTGGGCAAACAAAGTTGAGAATAGGCCTATGGAAAGTAGAAGAAGTATAGTCTTTTTCATCATGAATTACTGTGCTTTTTATTGAGTAAATCTAGCATTTTATTAACGATATTATGCGCTACTTGTTGTTTGCTCAATAAAGGAAAATCAGTTTTGCCCTCATTAGCAACAAAAAAACTTACCTTATTGGTATCGGTGCCAAATCCGCTGCCTTCATCTTGCAATGAGTTTAATACAATCATATCAGCATTTTTGCTTTCAAGTTTTCCTTTGGCATAAATTTCACCATCATTGGTCTCAAGTGCAAAACCTATTAGAACTTGTTTGCTACTTTTTGTTTGACCAAGGTACTTAAGTATGTCAACCGTCTTCTTAAGTGTTATTTGCAAATCCTCACCCGATTTCTTTATTTTTTGATCCGCTATGGTAATTGGGGAATAATCGGCCACGGCTGCACTCATTATGGCAGCATTACAATCTTCAAAATGCATTTTGCAAGCTTCATACATTTGCTCGGCACTTCTCACATCAATTCTTTGAATGTTTGGGTGGATACTTTTCAATTGGCTTGGTCCACTCACCAAAATAACTTCAGCACCTTCATTAGCGCAAGTTTCGGCTAACGCAAATCCCATTTTGCCAGTGGAATAATTTCCAATAAACCTTACTGGGTCAATGTTCTCGTAAGTGGGTCCAGCAGTTATTAGGATTTTCTTTCCGCTAAGTCTTTCCTTCTTAGAGAAAAAATCTTCTATAAAAGTAAGTATGTTTTCAGGCTCTGCCATGCGACCTTTGCCTGATAAACCACTTGCTAATTCGCCCTCTTCGGCATCTATGATAAAGTTTCCGAAACTTTGAAGTTTTTGAATGTTATTCAATGTGCTTGGATGAACATACATGTCCAAATCCATGGCAGGAGCATACATAACAGGGCATCTGGCTGAAAGATAAGTGGCCAATAGCAAGTTATCACAAATGCCATTCGCCATTTTACTTATGGTATTGGCGCTAGCAGGGGCAATCAGCATCAGATCGGCCCATAAGCCTAATTCAACATGGTTACTCCATTCGCCTGTGTTTTTATCACTAAATTCGGAATAAACCTTGCTTTTTGATAGGGTAGAAAGAGTTAGAGGTGTTATAAACTCTTTGGCTGCGTCAGTCAATATTACTTTTACTTCAGCTCCTTGTTTTACAAGTAACCTAACAAGAAAAGCCGCTTTATAGGCGGCTATGCTTGCTGTTATACCAAGTAGTATTTTCTTGTTTTTTAGCATAATGCTAAATAAATTCTTGACTGAATATTATTTTTTGTCAGGGTTACGATAGTAAATTTTACCCTCGATATATTCTTCAGTGGCAATTAAACTAGGTTTTGGCAATCTTTCATAAAACTGAGAGATTTCGATTTGTTCACGATTTTCGAATACTTCTTCTAAGGTATCGCCATCGTTATCAAACTCGTTTAATTTTTCGTGTAACTCTTCTTTAATTTGAACAGAAATTTGGTTTGCTCTTTTTGAAATAATAGCAATCGTTTCGTAGATATTGCCAGTTTCTTCTTCAAGCTTACGCAGGTTACGAGCAATGGTAGTGTTAGTTACGTTTTGGTAATTGTTCATTTTTATATTAAGATTTATTGTTTTCTATTTTCTTTAAAGCTTGTTCAGCCTTGGTTTTTATCGTTTTTGCATCATTAAAGTATTTACTA
This sequence comes from Bacteroidia bacterium, assembly GCA_040403075.1. Classification (GTDB taxonomy): domain Bacteria; phylum Bacteroidota; class Bacteroidia; order UKL13-3; family UKL13-3; genus RGVD01. The sequence continues at coordinate 5,723 of JBBALJ010000078.1, read as the reverse complement.
CTTTCAGTGTACAATTCTGCATATTCATTAAAAGCTTCTATGGTTTCGTTAAACCTTTGTTGTTGTTTTTCAGGAATACTTCTTACGGCCAATAAATAATATGATTTCACTACCAAGAAGTCGATTTCTTCTTTTTGTGCTACCTCTGGGAAATCACGCCCCACATTTTTTAAAGCTACAATTGAACTTTTATATTCGCCTATATCAAAATAAAGTTTAGCTGTTTTGTATGCTTTATAAGATAATTTATACCTCAATCGGTCTATTAAAACATTGCACTCAGAAATAAACTTGCTTTCAGGATACACATTGATAAACAATTTTAATGTTTCAATAGCCTTATATGTATCGGTTTGGTCTAATTCATATTCCTGCGATTCAAGATAAGAACAATATGCATTTAAGTATAAGCACTCCTCAGCAAACATACCTGTTGGGTATGATTCGTAATAGGTCTTAAATTGAAATCCTGCAATTTGATATGATTTTAAACCATAATTACATTGTGCATTATAATATAAAATCTTTTCAGCCATACTGGTACCACTATATACTTCCTCCAATTGCTCAAATAAAACTTGGGCCCTGTAGAAATCTTTTTTCTTATAGTAATACTCTGCTAACTCTAGCTTTTGCTTGTTGTCAGGACTTTTTAATGCTTTCTGAAACTTGCTTCTACAAGCTGGCATCAAGAGCATTCCTACAACACTTATAATTAGAATAATATGCTTCATTAAAATCAATCTGCAAAACTATCATTTTATTTTACTTTTTGTAACAATATTTTTGCCCCTTGTCTATTAAAAAATATTTCCTATCTTTATTTCTTATATCCAAATTATAAAAGGCTAATAAATTGAAAAACAGATTACTGTGTTTTGTGTTGATGTGCGTTCTGCATTTGCAGGCGCAAGACAAGTTGAAAACTGACACAGACACAATTGTGCAAAATTCTGTTGATTCAATGCTCGAAAAACAAGTTTTGGGTACCGTAAAAAGCAAAAGAGATAGCATTTTGCAATATGCCTTTTCATACATAGGCAAACGATACCGTAGGGGAGGGACAGGCAAAAAAGGGTTTGACTGCAGTGGTTATACCATGGTTGTTTTCTCAAAGTATGGGGTGAAACTGCCTCACACCTCGGCTGGACAAGGATTGGTGGGGATTGATGTTCCTAGGAACAATGCTCGCAAAGGAGATTTGATATTGTTTAAAGGACGTAGGAGCAATAGGCGCATTGGCCATGTCGGTATTATTATTAGCAACAAAGGCGAACCTATTAAATTCATTCACTCATCCACAAGCGAAGGGGTGAGGATAGATGCGCTTGATGGAATGTACTACAAAAAAAGATTCATGAAAATAAAAAGGGTGCTATACTGATAAACATAAAAAAGGCCATCCAAATAATTGGATAGCCTCATTTTTTTAAAGTTTTTCGCTTATTTGTATAAAACGTCTTTCACCGCTTTCACTACCTTAGGCACACTTGGCAAAAACTCCGCTACAAAAGTTGGTGCATAACCTAGTGGGGTATCAGCAGTGGTTATTCTTGTTATAGGTGCATCTAAATAATCAAAGGCACGTTTTTGAACCATATAGGTGATTTCTGTAGAAATAGATGCCAATGGCCAAGCTTCTTCTACAATGATTAAGCGATTTGTTTTCTTTACAGACTCAATAACTGTATCGTAATCAATAGGGCGAACGGTGCGCAAATCAATAACTTCGACACTGATGTTATCTGCTGCCAATTCTTCAGCAGCAGCCAAAACCACTTTCATTATTTTGCCAAAAGAAACGATGGTCACATCTGATCCTTCGCGTTTAATATCTGCTTTTCCAATAGGAATCAGGTATTCTTCTTCAGGCACTTCTCCTTTATCACCATACATTTGCTCGCTTTCCATAAAGATAACAGGGTCATTATCCCTAATAGCCGTTTTAAGCAAACCTTTGGCATCATAGGGGTTTGATGGAACTACCACTTTCAAACCAGGGCAGTTTGCATACCAATTTTCAAATGCTTGGCTATGTTGCGCTCCTAGCTGACCCGCACTGCCAGTAGGGCCGCGAAATACCATAGGAATATTAAATTGACCACCACTCATTTGGTACATTTTAGCAGCAGCATTTATCACTTGGTCGATAGCCACTAATGAAAAATTGAAAGTCATAAACTCAATAATAGGTCTCAAGCCATTCATAGCAGCACCTACACCAATTCCCGCAAAGCCCAATTCAGCAATGGGAGTATCGATGATGCGTTTTTCACCAAATTCATCCAACATTCCTTGACTCACTTTGTAAGCGCCATTGTATTCGGCCACTTCTTCGCCCATCAAAAAAACGTCATTGTCTCTGCGCATCTCTTCATTCATGGCTTCACGTAAGGCTTCTCTAAATTGTATAACTCTCATTTGTTGTTTGATAAAATTTATGTTTACTGCAAAAATAGATTTATTAAGGCTTTATCAAAATTAAGCTTGTTCAAATTTTGATTTATCATGATAAACAGCCCTTAATTGGATTTGTTTTTTAGAATTATATTTGCTTATCAATGCTTTATGAAAATTCCAAAATCAGCTTGTAATAATAAATATAGATTAGAATCGAAGCTTATTTGCATGCACAAGGTTTAAGTTCCTCACCATCAAATTTGATTTTGCTTCTGTTGATAAATCTACCTTTGGTATAGTCAGCATTGAAGGTGTAATTATCCCCTCCAATTCCATTGGTTAATGCATAGCCATTGCCCTTTTTTAACATCGCCATTTCACAATCGGAAGTTTGTCCTTCTTGGGTTGAATTGTAAAGGGCAAACAGGGTATCACCCCTAAAATAACCACCTGATAAAGTTCCCAAACAACCATCTTTTTCATATGGAAGGTAATTTAATTCGCCCGTAATGCTATCTTTTCCCTGCGTTAGACTCAAGAAAACTGTATCGGTTTTAAAGGTATATAGATAGCAGCTTTTTGTTTCTGCTATTTCACTTTGTTTATTTTCTTCGCTTTTGTTTGTGGTGTTTTGATTACATGAAATCAATGCAATACTTGCATTAAAAAGTAAGATCAAGATTAATGAGGTGATTCTATGTTGCATAAAATGGTGTTTAGGTTGCTACAAGTATAATAAATTTGAAAATATATGAGTATGGTAGTTTAAGATTTGAGTTAATAAAGTCTTCCATTGTTAAAAATAAACAAAAAGGACGAAGCGCTTATATAGTACTTCGTCCTTTAAATATCTCTGCAATTTGTTTAGTTTGTTGAGGCCAAGAGCTCGTCTAAACCTTCCATAGCCATACTCATGCCTTCTTTGAAACCCATTTGAATGGTAGTTTCTAATTGTGCCAAATCAGGATATGTAATCATAAATTCAACCAAAGTAATATCTCCTTTATCTGTAAAGATTACTTCCCATTTAGATTGAGGCATACTTTTGTTAATATTACCATCAGCATCAGTAAATTCGTCTAAACCAGTGAATTTCTTTTGAAATTCAATCATCTGATATTCGGCCAATGCCCAATGTTCTTCTCCTGAAGGGCCTACCATGGCATAAAGTCATAAACCTCCTTCTCTAAAATCCATTTTCTTTGTGCGAGCCTTCCATGGTTTTGGTGCCCACTATTTGTCCAATATTTCACTTTTTGTATAGGCATCCCACACCAATGATATATTGGCTGGAAATTCTGGCTAATTTTTATGGTATTATTGTCTTTGTTTACGACAAAATCATAGTTTAAATTTTTGTTCATCTTTTAGATTAACCTTAGTTTTCTTCAGTATATTTTTTGAAATTGTTGAGTATGGATTGCCAGCCAGCTTTTTGCATCTCAGCTGGATTTTGACTTTCAGGATCAAAAACTACTAATATATTGGTTGAATCTCCATTGGCTTCCAAACTTACATCTGCTTTTCTTCCGTCTTCCATTTCATAGCTATATCCTTTACCTAGCTCTAAATGGGTATAAGTGGTTATGAAATCAAACCCAAAACTGTCATCTTTTGCTTCCATTCTCACATTGCATTTACCTCCAATTCTTAAATCATTTTCAGCACTTGGACAATGCCAAGATGGGTCTGCAAAATTCCATTTAGTGATGTGTTCTGGTTGGGTATAATAGTCCCAAACTTTGTTTGATGGAGCCGCAATATTGGCTTCAATGGTTATTTTTTCTGTGTTCATCTTATTTATAATTTTTGTTAAGTGAGTTTTTTTTCTTAGTATTTTGTAAGGTTGCTAAAACCTTATCAAGTTCATCAAATTTACTTTCCCAAATCTTTTTTAACTTCTCCAACCATTTGTCAATTTCATTCATTTTATTTCCGTTTAGTTGGTAATAAATTTCCCTGCCGTTTTGTTCCTGTTTCACTAACTCACATTCAGTAAGTATTTTTAAATGTTTGGATACTGCCTGTCTACTTGTATCAAAATGTTCAGCAATAGCATTGGGCGTTAGCGCTTGGGCGGCAATCAATAGTATGATGGCTCGCCTGGTTGGGTCTGCTATGGCTTGAAAAACATCTCTCCTCATTTTTATTTGAAACTAATCGGTTGCAAATTTATGTGCAATTATTCGGTTGCGCAAGTTTAATTTATTTAAATCTTATTTAAACTCTCCAAAATGCCACAAAATTCCTGAAGGATCATGTAAAAAACATTCTTTCCCCCAATCCAATTGGCGAATAGGAACCAATCTTACATGTTTATAGCTTGCTTCAAGTTTCAAGGAAACAAGTCTTTTCCAATAGTCGTCCACATTAGCAACCTCCACAAATACCATGGTATTATCAACCCAATCTTTTACGTAAGCATCTTGTAAGTAAAAGCCAATTTCTTTTGATTCGAAGTAGGATAATTGAGGAGAAATAACATGTTCTGTAAAACCTAAGTCTGCATAGAATTTACGAGATATATCGAAGTTTTTGGCACCTATAAAAGGGCGTATGGATTTAATTTGATGATTCATTTTCGATTATAAATATTTTTTAGAAGTTTACTGAATGCTATAGCATTTTATCCGTGTTCGTTTTCCTCTACCAAATGAATATTTTTGTTTTTCTATTTCCGAATCATCATCTATCTAGTCGTTTTTCTTTTTCCTTTTGTTGCTTCAAAAGGAAACAAAAAGACGCTTTCAATATTATCGTTATCCCTACAAAAGCCTTCGACTATGCTAATGGTGACAGTCCAGTATAATGAAAATCGGCTTCGCATTTAGATGGCATTTCAATTGACATTCATAAAATCTGCCTGAAAATGTTTTTGATTTTTTTGTGGATGGTGGGTATTAGTAAGCATACTTGGGTCATGCCTCTCTATTTATTAACGACTCTCTATTTACTCAAGGCCATTTAGTATGCGCTGCAGAAAAAAGTAAATTACATTTTCCAAGGTTTTAGGTAAGTCTTGATTTTTGTTTCGTTTTTATCAAGAAAAATGAAAGCTACAGCAATGGGTTTCAAGTGTTGGTTAGCATTTGGTTTAATATACTTTAACAGACCAAAATTAAAGGATATTATAATACTAGTTATTTCTTAAGTTCAAACCCTTTCGTAAAGTTTTATCTAGAAAAACTTTTTCATTTCAGTCTTTCCAATACTCCCTTTCTTTTAATCAAGTTTTTGTAATCCCATTGTATGTCTTCTGCTAGCTTTAGCCCAATGTCATTAAGTTAAGCAAAGAGTCTATTATTTACAGTACTGTTCGCCTA
>JBBALJ010000077.1:0-14433 GCA_040403075.1 Bacteroidia bacterium | reverse complement strand
TTCTATCATTTTCAAGGCAGTTTCAGCAGCTTCAACCCCCTTATTTCCATGTTTTCCTCCTGCCCTATCGATAGCCTGTTGCTGATTTTGAGTCGTTAATACCCCGAAGACAACGGGTTTATTGGATTGCAAACCGACCTGCATAATACCATCTGCACAGGATTGACAAATAAAATCGAAATGCCTTGTCTCGCCTTGAATAACACATCCAAGCGTAATAATGGCATCCATGTTTTGTTGTGCCATCCACTGAGCTCCCAAAGGAAGTTCAAATGAGCCTGGTACATACTTAATTTGTATGTTCTTTTCTTTTACACCTTTCTCAATCAAAAAAGAAAAAGCTCCATTCATGAGTGCATCGGTGATTTCAGTATTCCATTCCGAAACCACTATACCTATTTTTGCTTTTTTAAATAGGTTATTGTTTTTAATAGTTGTCTCTGATAAATTTTTTAATTGAGTTGCCATCTTAGTTAGTTGATTTGATTGAATTTGTAAAAAATGATTATAAAAAAAACCGAGATGAATACATCTCGGTTTTCTAAAACATTATAAAAATATTATCCGTTTTCTTTGGCAGCTTTTGCTCTTGATATGTATTTATCAATATCTTGAGCTTCGGTTGCATCAGAATAATCCGCTTTAATTTTTTCGTATACATCTAATGCATTGCCATATTCTTTTTGCTCTTCATATACCAATCCTGCTTTTTTCAAAAACAAAGGAGCAGTTAACTTACTTTTGGTCATGTTAGCTGCTTTTGTGTAATGCTTAACACCTTTATCTAAATCACCACTTTCAACATAGGCATCACCCAATGCACCTTCAGCCAACGGACCTACAAGTACATTTGATGTACTAAAATCTTCTAGTTGAGCAATTGCATTTGCAAAATCACCTTTTCTCAAATATGAAACACCAGCATAGTAATGTGCGAGGTTAGCTGTTTTAGTCATACCATACTCATCAATGATTGAAAGGAAGCCTTGTTTTTCTCCTTGGCCATTTAAAGCCAAATCAAAAGAATCTTTTTCGAACCAAATTTGGGCATGAAAAACGGCAGATTGAGCTTCTCTCTCTTTTGGTTCTAAATACCAAACTTTAAATGCAAAGTAACCACCTACGACAGCAACTACAGCAAGCAAGGCTATATTAATATTTTTCTTATTTTGTTCGTAAAAAGCCTCAACTTTTCCAGTAGTTTCAATTATGGTTTTGTCTATTTCTAAACCCGAGTTTTCTGTTTCTTTATGCTCCATTTTGTATTATGTTGTAATTATATTATTCGTTAATAAAAGGGTAATTTGGTTCCATATACACATCTGTGTATAGTTCTGATGCATCTGGCCATGGGGAGTTTTCACTAAACTCAACTGAATCTTGAATTACTGATGCAATTTTCTCTTCTATGGCATCCAATTCAGCTTGGGTAGCATAGTTGTTATCCAAAATTACTTTTCTTACCTGCTCAATTGGGTCTTGTTGTTTGTATTCTTCAACTTCCTCTTTAGTTCTATATTTAGCAGGATCACTCATGCTATGTCCTCTGTATCTATAAGTTCTTATTTCTAAGAATGTTGAGCCTTCACCTTTCCTACCTCTATCCACCGCTTCAGAAATAGCTTCATGAACAGATTCACAGTTCATACCATCTACTTCTTTTGAAGGCATATCATAAGCCAAACCTATTTTCCAAATATCCATTACATTGGTAGTTCTTTTAACAGAAGTACCCATGGCGTATCCATTGTTCTCACAAATGAAAATTACTGGAAGTTTCCAAATCATTGCCATATTAAAAGCTTCGTGAAGCGCACCTTGGCGCACTGCACCATCACCCATATAGCATACAGTAACTTGCTTGCCACCTCGGTACATATCGGCAAAAGCAATACCTGCGCCTAATGGAATTTGTCCGCCAACAATACCATGTCCACCAAAGAAATTGTGCTCTTTGCTAAACATGTGCATACTGCCACCTTTACCTTTTGAGCATCCCGTAGCTTTGCCATATAACTCTGCCATTACTTCGCGGGCTGGAATGCCACACGCAAGTGCATGTGCATGGTCTCGATAAGCTGTGATGAGTTTATCTTCTTTATTAATAGCACTCATGGTACCAGCAACCACAGCCTCTTGCCCAATATATAGGTGACAAAAGCCTTTAATTTTTTGCTGACCGTACAATTGTGCTGATTTTTCCTCAAATCTGCGCATGAGCATCATTTGCTCAAACCAAGTCATGTATTGTTCTTTTGTGAATGTTGCCATCTTTTTAAGAAGCGCAAAAATAAGAAAATTATTTGCTTGTCAAAGTCAAAACAAAATAATGAAACCACTGAAAATCAACGAAAAGAATAAAATATAAAATTAGTCCTTTTGTATTTTTTAATTTGCAAGCATGTATTTGGCTAAACTTAAACTCTTACAATTTAAGAATTATAACCAAGCTAATTTTGATTTTAGCCGTCAGGTAAATTGTATTTATGGTCCAAATGGGGTTGGCAAAACAAATGTTTTAGATGCCATTTACTACCTTGCTTTAACCAAAAGCTATTTTAATCAGCAAGACCAACAAAACATAAAGCACAATGAAACATTTCTTGCAGTTGAAGGAACTTTTATTCAAGATAAAATTGATGAAACTATAAGAATTAATGTACAAAATGGAAAGAAGAAATCAATCCAAATAAACAACAACGAATATTCAAAATTAAGTGAGCATATTGGTCATATTCCATTAACGATAATAACCCCTAACGATATTTATTTGATTAATGAAGGCAGTGAGGAACGAAGGAAATTTCTAGATGGTTTTATTTCACAATTGGATAAAAATTATCTTAATCATTTATTGGTTTATAACCGAACATTAGATCAAAGGAATAAGCTTTTAAAAAACTTTTTCGAATATAGGTATTTTGATGAACAGTTAATTGAAACCTATAAACAAATGTTAAGTACAAGTGGTACCTATATTTTTGAGAAAAGAGAGGCATTTTTAAAATCATTTACACCTATTTTTAAAAAATATTATAAAACCATTTCAAACTCAAATGAGGAGGTAGAAATAATTTATGAAACTAATTTGGATTTACGTGTAAGCTACCTTGAAAATCTTAAAGCAAGTGAACAAGATGACTTGCGTTCATTGCGCACCAATATTGGCATTCACAAGGATGATTTGGTTTTTCAGATTAACAATTATCCAATTAAGAAATTTGGTTCTCAAGGTCAACAAAAATCCTTTATTATTGCCCTAAAGCTTGCGCAATTTGATTATTTAAAACAATCTAGTTCAAAAACACCTCTGTTGCTTTTGGATGATATTTTTGAAAAGTTAGATGAACAAAGATTGAACACCCTTATGACCATGATAGCGGAGAAAAACTTTGGACAAATATTTATTACTGATACCCACGAAAGCAGATTAAAAAATGTTTTTGACAATATGAATCAAGTGGATGTAGCTTATTTCAATATTGAAAAAGGTATTTATTAATTTATTTTGTGTTTAATATTACTATTGCATTCACATTATGCGCAACACTGACGGTAATTCATTAAAGGATGTTATAGGCGACTTTTTAGATGCAAAACACATTAAAGGAAAGATGGCCGAAGCAAATATTATAGCTAAATGGAGTGAGCTTGTAGGTGAAATGATAGCAAAAAATACCAGTAAAATTTATATCCATAATTACAACTTATTTCTTTACATTGACTCAGCAGCCTTGAGACAAGAATTGCATTACTCTAAAGCAAAAATCATTTCAATTGTTAATACAGAAGCAGGATTTGAATTGATTAAGGATGTGATGGTAAAGTAATTTCCTTCACTTTTATTCTGAACACCTTGAATTGATTTTATTCTTAAAGAATAAAATCAAAACTAATAGCAAGATTTATTATCCATTGTAAGTCAATCCAAATCCTTTATTGATAAACCAAAATCATTGCAATACTTTGTTTTGCTAACTTAATTTGGTGTAAAATTCAATGTAATTTTGTAAAAAGAACATATGTAAATTGACAGATTCATAGCGCTTTATATATAAACCATTGATTCAAATGACAAATATCGTTTTTTCAAATCTACCAATCATGTAAAATGTGCGTACATTAGCAAAACAATACCTCATTAGAATTCAATATACCAACAATTAAGAAAGAAAGAAAGAAAAAACAAATTAATTTATACTTTATGAAAATTACACTTACCAATTTTAGTTATCCTAAACTTTTTCTTTTAGGATTATTGACAACTCTCCTATTTGTGGGGAACTCTATCAGATTAGAAGCACAAACAACCATCAATATCAATACTACAGGAACAACTGGATCCTATATCACAGGATCAGTTAATGCTACAGGCGTTAAAAATGATGGGGATATGACAAATCTCAACTCCACATTAAATAGAGGATGGGCTACCTTTGATTTGTCAAGCATTCCAATAAATGCCTTAATCACGGATGTAAAACTTAAATTCACCACAACTTCCGCATCAATATCATCATCCATCACAAACTTTATTTATGGTTTTAATGGCAACCCTGCTTCCATGACGGGTGCTTCATTATATATTGCTTGTGGAAGTGGAACAGCATTAGATGCTAGCACATGGAGTGCAGGGGCTCTTAACACAAAGGTTTTAGGTGCAGCGGGTCTATCATTTATACAGACCAATATTGGTCAATCGCAAGTTAACTTAAGTTTTGTAAGAGGAAGCTCAAACATTTATCATATTTATGGGTATGGTGCGATTACATCACAACAACCACAATTATCAATTACGTATGTGCTTCAAAGTAATTGTACTGGTACACCAAATCCTGGTACAACTTTATCTTCAGTTGGAAGCGTATGCCCTGGTTCGACAATTGATTTGTCGTTACAAAATAGTTTTGTAGGGCAATATGGCATTTCCTATCAATGGCAAACGTCAATCAATGGAACCACCTATACTAATTCATTGAATGACACATTGCCTACATTATCAATAACACAGAATAGTACAACCTATTATCAATGCATTGTTGGATGTGGTTTTACTTCTAATTCTGCCACTTCTAATGCGATTCAAGTCAGTTTAAATGGTCCAACTAGTTGTTATTGTGCATCAACTGCCACTTTCACGGGCGATGAAGAAATTGTTGGTGTTCAGTTTGGCGCTTTGAATAATATTTCTAATTGCTCTTCAACAGCTCCTGGAGCGGGTTCAACAAACCAATTGTATTCAAACTATACCACTCTTACTCCTGTAAATTTCACAAAAGGCCTTACTTATAATTTAGATATTACCATAAATACTTGCGGTCCTTTCGGTTCTTTCTATGGAGAAGATATTGCAGTATTTATTGATTATAATCAAGATGGGGATTATTTAGATATTGGAGAAAATGTTTATACATCTCCTTATGCCACTGGTACTGCAGGTGCAGTGCGAAGCAGTTCTATCATAATACCTTGCGATGCCCTATCAGGTAATACTGGTATGAGGGTGGTATATACTGAAGGTGGTGGCTCCACCAGTTGTGGTTCATACGGTGCTGGTGAAACAGAAGATTATTTAATCAATATTATAGATAATCCATTGACCTATGTTTCTAGCACTGCTGCTCAACAAACAGGTGTAGTTGCGCCAGGTTCTTTTGATAGAGAAATTTTGAGAGTACCCGCTACTATGGCGGGTTGTGGTGTGGCTACTGCCACTAACTTTGCATTCAATACTGCAGGCTCAACCAATGTGGGTAATATTGCTAATGCTAAATTATACAGAACGGGTAATAGCAAAACATTCTCTACTTCTAAATTACTTGCTAGTATTGCCAATCCTTCCGGCAGTTTTGTATTTTCTGTGATTGATACTTTATTAAATAATGATACCACCAATTATTGGTTAGCATATGACATCAATGCAGGAGCAACACTTGCCAATGCTGTGGACGCTCGACTTGATAGTATTGAAATTTTTGGCGCTAACAGAATCCCTGCTATATCCAATCCAGCGGGCAATGTTGTTATCAATTCGCCTATGACTTTTGTAAGTGCGAATGCCACACAATCCCTCTTATCTAGATTAGAAGCTGGTTCAACTAATAATCGAGTTCTAGGTATGGAAGTTGTTACTTCAGTTACAGGTGCATCCATCAATTTAACCCAATTTGATTTAAGCGCAAATGGTACAACCGATACTTCTAATATCAAAAATATTAAAGTTTGGTATACTGGTAATAGTAGCACTTTTTCTACCACTACTCAATTTGGTTCTACCCTAGCTTCACTTCCTTCCTCTTCTGCTTTTAGCATTACAGGTACTCAAGGTTTGAACAATGGAACCAACTACTTTTGGTTAACTTATGATGTGACATCATCTGCAGCGGTGGGAAATGTAATTGACGCTGAATTTATTTCGACCACAGTATATGGTACTCCTCAAATACCTGCTACTTCTTCTCCTTTTGGTTCACGTCAAATCAGAGCCCCATATTGTGTATCGAGTGCAAATTTTGCATTTGACGAAGAGATATATAGAGTTCAGTTTGGGGCTTTGAACAATACATCAGACTGCTCAACCATAGCACCTGGTAATGGTTCGGTTAATCAATTGTATTCTAACTACACAACATTGGCACCAGTTACTTTTACCAAAGGCCTTACTTATAATTTGGGTGTTACCATAAATACTTGTGGAGGTTTTTGGGGTGAGAATGTGGCTGTATTTATAGATTATAATCAAGATGGTGACTTCTTAGACGCAGGTGAAAATATTTACACTTCACCACTCCTTACAGGCACAGCAAATGCTGTTCGTGGTAGTTCTGTAACCATTCCTTGTAATGCTTCTTTAGGGGAAACAAGAATGAGGGTAGTATATGCTGAAAATGGTGGAGCAGCTAGTTGTGGAACATACGATTATGGTGAAACAGAAGATTATTTAATTAATATTACAGATAATCCATTGACCTATGTTTCTAGCACTGCTTTTCAACAAACAGGGTTAGTCTCTCCAGGTGCCTTGGATAGAGAAATTTTGAGAATACCTGTGACTATGGCGGGTTGTGGTGTGGCTACTGCCACTAGCTTTGTATTCAATACTGCAGGCTCTACTAATGTGGGTAATATTGCTAATGCTAAATTATACAGAACGGGTAATAGCAAAACATTCTCTACTTCTAAATTACTTGCTAGTATTGCCAATCCTTCCGGCAGTTTTGTATTTTCAGTGATTGATACTTTATTAAACAATGATACCACCAATTATTGGTTGGCATATGACATCAATGCAGGAGCAACACTTACCAATGCTATAGACGCTCGACTTGATAGCATTGAAATTTTTGGCGCTTATAGAACTCCTATTATTTCGAATCCTGCAGGAAATGTTATCATCAATTCACCTATGTTTTTTATAAGTGCAAACGCTACTCAATCCTTATTATCTAAAGTAGAAGCAGGTTCTATTAACAATCGAATTTTAGGAATGGAAGTATTTACTTCAGCTACAGGGGCATCCATCAATTTAACTCAAATTGATTTAAGTGCAAATGGCACAACAGATACTTCTAATATCAAAAATATTAAAGTTTGGTATACGGGCAATAGTAGCACTTTTTCTACTGCTACTCAATTTGGTTCTACCCTAGCTTCAATTCCTGCAGCTGCCACTTATAGTATCACAGGTAACCAAGGTTTGAACAATGGAACCAACTACTTTTGGTTAACTTATGATGTTTCATCATCTGCAACGGTGGGTAATGCAATTGATGCTGAATTTATTTCGGCTACAGTGTCTGGTAGTCCTCAAAATCCTGCCATTTCTGCTCCAGCGGGTTCTCGTCAAATTAGAGCACCTTATTGTGTATCGACTGCCACAAATACGGGTGATGAAGAAATTTTTGGTGTTCAATTTGGCGCTTTGAATAACACCTCTGACTGCTCAAGTATAGCTCCAGGAGCTGGTTCAACAAACCAATTGTATTCTAATTATACAACACTTGCACCTGTAAATTTCACAAAAGGACTTACTTATAATTTAGGTGTTACCATCAATACTTGTGGAGGTTTTGGGGGTGAGAATGTAGCTGTGTATATTGACTATAACCAAGATGGTGATTTTTTAGATGCTGGTGAAAACATTTATACTTCACCTTTTGCTAACGGGACGGCTGGTGCTATAAAAGGTGGATTGGTTACCATTCCATGTAATGCTTCTGCAGGTGAAACAAGGATGAGGGTTGTTTATACTGAAGGTGGTGGTTCTAGTAGTTGTGCTACTTATGGATGGGGTGAGACTGAAGATTATTTAATCAATATCATAGATAATCCTTTGACCTATTTGAACACTACTGCTATTCAGCAAACTGGGGTAGTTTCTCCAGGTGCTTTGGATAGACCAATTTTGAATGTGCCAATAGCCATGACTGGCTGTGGTGTTGCTAAAGTAACTACCTTCAATTTCAATACAGCAGGATCTACAAATGTGGGTGATATAGCGAATGCTAAACTATACAGAACAGATAATAACCAACCTTTTTCAACCACTAAATTGATTGCCAGCATTGCTAATCCAAGTGGTAGTTTTTCATTTTCTGTAAATGATACTTTATTAAACAACGATACTACTAACTATTGGTTAGCATATGATATCAATGCTGGGGCTGCACTTTCCAATGTAGTTGATGCAGTATATGATAGTGTTGAAGTTTTTGGTGCAAATAGAATTCCATTTAAATCTAATCCAATTGGAAATGTTGTTATCAATTCACCTATGACTTTTGTGAGTGCAAATGCTACCCAATCCTTATTATCTAAAGTAGAAGCAGGTTCTATTAACAATCGAATTTTAGGTATGGAAGTAGTAACTTCAGCTACAGGGGCATCCATCAATTTAACCCAATTTGATTTAAGTACAAATGGCACAACAGATACTTCCAATATCAAAAATATTAAAGTTTGGTATACAGGCAATAGTAGCACTTTTTCTACCACTACTCAATTTGGTTCTACCTTAGCTTCACTTCCTTCTGCTGCTGCGTTTAGCATTGCAGGTACGCAAGGTTTGAATAATGGAACCAACTACTTCTGGCTAACTTATGATGTTACATCATCTGCTACTTTGGGTAATGTAATTGATGCTGAATTTATTTCGGCAACGGTTTCTGGCACTCTTCAAACACCTGCAACTTCTGCTCCTTCTGGCTCACGTCAAATTAGAGCTCCATATTGTGTATCGAGTGCAAATTTTGCATTTGATGAAGAAATATTTGGAGTTCAGCTTGGAGCGTTGAACAACACATCAGACTGCTCAACCATAGCGCCTGGAGCTGGCTCGGTTAATCAATTATATTCTAATTATACTACATTAACCGCAATTACCTATACCAAAGGCAATTCCTACAATTTAGGAGTAACCATCAATACATGTGGCAGTTTTTATGGTGAAAATGTGGCTGTGTTTATTGACTACAATCAAGATGGCGACTTCTTAGATGTAGGAGAAAATATTTATACTTCTCCATTTTCAACTGGTACAGCTAATTTGGTTTTAGGTGGCAATATTACTATCCCATGTAACGCTTCTTTGGGTGAAACCAGGATGAGGGTTGTATATGTTGAAAATGGAGGAGCAACAAGCTGTGGAACCTACGATTATGGTGAAACCGAAGATTACATTATAAACATTGCTGATAATCCACTGGCCTATATTGGAAGTGGGGTTTCTCAACCAACTGCTGCCGTTGCCCCAGGCACTTCCGATGTAAGCATTTTGAGAATACCTTTGAAAGCTTCAGGTTGTGGTGTGGGATTGGTTACAGAATTCAACTTTAATACAATTGGAACTACAAATGTTGCCAACATTAGCTCTGCAAAATTATATGCTACGGGCAATTCAAACTCATTCTCAACCGGAAAATTATTGTCTACCATATTATCACCTTCTGGACAATTTAGTTTTACTGGATTAAACGATACTCTTTTAACTGGTCAAAGCGATACAAATAACTATTGGTTAGCTTATGATGTAGCTGCGGGAGCTACTTTAGGAAATTTACTAGATGCAAGGGTTGATAGCATTAATGTATTAGGACAATACAGAGTACCGTCAAACAACAACCCGATTGGTGCTCGCACAATAGATGCTCCAATGACTTATGTTAGTTCAACGACTACTCAAACTGCCACTACCAAGGTGGAAAGAAGTTCAACAGACAACCAAATTATCGGTTTACAAGTTGTTACTTCAGCTATAGGTTCTCCAATCATTTTATCAAACCTTGATATTAGTACCAGTGGAACATCATCATTATCTGATATTTCAAATCTAAAAGTTTGGTATACTGGAAATAGTAATGCTTTTGCCTCAACAACACAGTTTGGTTCAACAGTTGCTGCGCCTACCGCCACTCAATCGGTTTCAGGAAGCACAAACTTAGCTAACGGAACCAATTACTTCTGGGTTACTTATGACATAGCTGCTTCTGCAACAATTGGAAATATTGTTGATGCGGAAATTTCTTCTTTAACTGTAAACGGAACTTCTCAAACTCCTAGTGTTACTGCTCCTGCTGGAAGCCGTGCCATAAAATCAAATTATGTTTCTCCTACCTATGCAAATGGAACACAGTTTGGAATTTATCTTAGCAATGTACAATTAGGTAGTATTAATAACACAACCACAGGTTCTCCTGCTCCTTATGTTACATTCTATGACAATCTATCAACCACTATCAATTGTGGTAGCAGCAATACATTGCTTGTTACGCCTGGTACTTTTGCAGGTAATAATATTGCAGCTTGGATTGACTTCAACAATGATGGGATTTATGCTTCAACTGAAAAATTGGGTGAATTCATCAATGTTGGTGCAGCACCTTCCTCAGCTACTTTCAACTTCTTTGCGCCTATCAATGCAAGTTTAGGTGCAACAAGAATGAGGGTAATCAGTGCTTATAATGTAACCAATATTAGCCCATCTGGTAGTTTCACTTATGGCGAAACAGAAGACTATGTAATCAATATTCTTCCTGCTGCTGCTGCTGCAAGTGTGTATTCTTGGAATCAAACAGTATCGGGTGATTTTGCTGTTGCAAGCAATTGGACACCTAATAGAACCAATCCTAGTTTAACCGATAAATTGATTTTCAGTACTGGTGGAAACATAACGATTACAAATCTTTCAAACCAAATCATTTCATCTGTAACTGTAAACAACAACACCAACGTAACTTTAAGTGCTGTGAGCAATGCTGTATTTGGTGGTTATGACTCTTTAAATTTAACAAGTGGTAAATTAATTGCAGGTAGTAATGTGATTTTCTCAGTGGGTATTGACACCATTAGTGTAGGTATTTTAACTGGAACGGGCTCTGTTGAAGGTGTTTTACGCAGATGGGTTAAATCAGGTAATAACAGTATCAGATTCCCATTATCAAGTGGTGCAAATAGCCGAAGTGCAAACTTCACTTACACCACTTCACCAAGCACTTCAGGAATGTTAGCGGGTCAATTTGTGACAACAGTTCCAAGTAGTTTTGGTCTACCTTTAACCGAGGGAAGCATTGTGTTAAAACTTGCTGCCATCAATGGTTATTGGAATTTTATAGCTTCAAATGGATTGAATGGTGGAACATATAATGCCACTCTTGCAGCTCAAGGATTCACAGGGGTTCAAGATTATACTACCTTGGTTATGTTGAAACGTTTTTCAACCGTCAACCAATGGACATTAGAGGGCACACATGTAACCACTACTGGCTCAAACAATGCACCTATTTTAAGTAGAACTGGCTTGGCTGGATATGGCAATTTTGGTGTGGGTGGAGATACCTTGTTCAATACTCTTCCTGTAACCCTTGTTAGCTTATCAGCTAAAAATATGAATGGTGATGCTGTAATCAGCTGGACAACCAGCACCGAGATAAACAACAAAGGGTTTGAAATTGAAAGATCATTTAATGGCAAAACCTTTAGCAAAATCAATTTTGTAAAAGGTGCTGTGAATTCATCGGTATTACATAATTATGTTGTAAGTGATAACAATGTATTTGCCAACAATAATGCTTCTCTTGTTTATTACAGATTGAAACAAGTTGATTTGAATGGTAAATACACATACAGTGATGTTGTTTCAGTTAGCACTGATGTAAAGGATGCTGAAGATAATATTAAATCATTCCCTAATCCTTTCAACAGCGATATCAATATCAATATTACCGCTAAGGCTGAAAACACAGTTCATATAAATATTTTTGATATCCGAGGTCAGTTGGTTCACAGCAGTTCTTTTGTGGCTAACCAAGGTGAAGGTATTTACAAAGTTGAAAACCTAGATGGCTTAGCAGGTGGTATTTACTTCGTTAGAGTTGAATCAAATGGAGAGGTTAAAACCATCAAAATGACCAAGCTAAACTAGTTTATTCAACAGATAATTTGCAAAGCCCGATACTACTTGTATCGGGCTTTGTTTTTTTTATTACTTTTGAAGGCAAAATTTCAAATATGAATCAAGAAGCCATTATAGAATGCGTGCCAAATTTTAGCGAAGGCCGCGATATGAATATCATCAAACAAATTACAGATGAGATCGAAAGCATAGACGGTGTAAAACTATTAGATGTTGACCCAGGTAAAGCCACCAACCGCACGGTGGTGACTTTTGTAGGCTCACCTCAAGCCGTTATTGACGCAGCTTTTTTAGCCATTAAAAAAGCCAGCGAAATTATTGACATGAGCAAACACAAAGGTGAACACCCACGTATGGGCGCTACTGATGTCTGCCCATTAATACCTGTGAGTGGAATCAGTATGGAAAAAACGGCTGCTTATGCCACCCAATTAGCAAAAAGAGTAGGAGAAGAATTGCAAATTCCTGCATACTTATATGAATATGCTCAACCCAATAAAGAGCGCAATAATTTATCTATCATACGTGGGGGTGAGTATGAAGGCTTTTTTGATAAGATTAAACTTCCTGAATGGAAACCCGATTTTGGACCAAGTGTATTTCCTGCCAAATGCGGGGCAACGGTTATAGGTGCAAGGGATTTTCTTATTGCCTATAATGTTAACCTTAACACAAAATCGGTTCGTTTGGCAAACTCAATTGCCTTCGATGTGCGTGAAGCAGGTCGTGTGAAACGTGAAGGAAATCCTATTACTGGCAAGGTTGTGAAGGATGCAGATGGAAATGATGTGCGCATTCCTGGTGCCTTGAAAGCATGCAAAGCCATTGGTTGGTTTATTGAAGAATACAATGTGGCCCAGATAAGCATGAACTTAACCAATTACAAAATCACTTCGGTGCATCAAGCTTTTGAAGAGGTGTGCAAAAGTGCTGACAAACGCGGCATACGCGTTACAGGTAGTGAATTAGTTGGTCTTATACCTTTAGATGCCATGCTTGAAGCGGGTAGGTATTTCTTACAAAAACAAAAAAGAAGCGTGGGTGTGAGCGAGCAAGAATTGATTCACATTGCTGTTAAATCTTTGGGCTTGGATGAACTTGCTCCATTTGATGCTGATAAAAAAATTATAGAATATAAATTACGCAATGCTGCTAACGAAAAATTGATTTGCATGAACCTGCGAGCTTTTGCTGACGAAACAGCAAGCGAGAGCCCAGCTCCAGGAGGAGGAAGTATAAGTGCTTATGTGGGTAGTTTGGGTGCGGCTTTAGGCACTATGGTGGCCAATCTATCTGCTGGCAAAAGAGGATGGGAAGACCAAATAAATGAGTTTAGCCAATGGGCAGAAAAAGGTCAACAAATAAAAGACAGTTTGCTTAAAAGTGTAGATGAAGATACCAGAGCTTTCAACGAAATTATGAATGCCTTCGGATTACCAAAAAGCAATGATGCCGAAAAACAAGCACGTACCGAAGCCATTGAAAATGCTACTAAATATGCTTGTCTTGTTCCTTTTAAAGTAATGCAAACAAGTTATGCTTCTCTTGACATGTTGGGAGCTATGATTGAAAAAGGAAACCAAAACAGTGTGACAGATGCAGGTGTGGGAGTATTGTGTGTGAAGACTGCAGTTCGTGGTGCTTATTTCAATGTATTGGTAAATGCCAAAGGTTTAAAAGACAAAGCATGGGCTGATAAAATGATTGCAGATGCAAAAGCACAGCTTGCCGAAAACCACCAAAAAGCGGATGCTTTATTGGCTAAAGTAGAAGCTGCTATTGCTTAAGAGGATAAAGGAGTTAGGCAATAGGGATAAGGGATTAGTTAAGAATATAAAAAATCCGATGTGGAATTTCGACATCGGATTTTTTTGTTTCTAGAGGGCTAAAACTTAAATGAGGTTAAAACAATTGTCTTTTATCAGAAAGTTCCATGATTTTATGCTTATCACTGGACATTAACATTAGCAATTCCCTCCGCAAGGTTTCATAAGGTAAAGGAGATGTTAATAATGATAAAAATT
>JBBALJ010000076.1:0-14470 GCA_040403075.1 Bacteroidia bacterium | reverse complement strand
ACACACGAACATTTTAATGCACTAAAAAAGTCGGGAAGAAATTCCCAAAGCTGGCACGAGCGTTGTGTGAAGATATGGCGTGGCTCGCTCGTGCCTCAGTAAAGTCGAGTACTACCACCCGACCATTATAAAGCATAAAAATGTCGGGAAGAAATTCAAATAATCCTAGTCTAGTCCTACAAGAATTATCAATTGGCACAAAAGATAAGAAAAATTAAACATCCATTTACTTGTTTAAACAAATATTTAAAATATTTAAGACCTATCTTGATTATTTTAAACAGTTGAACAATAAGTTTATGATTTATAAAAATTCCTATGTAGGATAACTTAAACTAACTAAAAATAATTTAATTTCAATTATATTTTATTAAAAATAGATTTATTTACTTTTTCAGTGAAGTCGGGTGTTACCACCCGACTGTATTAAGCATAAAGATTTAGGGAAACAATTCCCGACATCTTTTAAATAAGGTAATATTGATTTGAGATAGGCCTGTTTATGCTCTATAGGTATTCAAATTAATTGACTTAGTTTTAATTGCTAACTTTTATATAGTCTCTAAACAATCACTATTTGTTAATAATTACCTTGAAAAATCCAGTAGTATATTGATCACTAATTTTTATAATATACATACCACTTCGGAGAGATTCAATATTTATTTTATTTGAATTTTCACCTCTAAGAACTTGATATGTTTGTGCTAGCACTGTTCTTCCATTCATATCCATTATCTCAACATCATGGCTAGAGTATGAATTGCTATAAAATGAAATATTTATTTCGTTACTAGCAGGATTTGGATAAACCGAGGTATTCATTTTGATACTATTTTCAGTAAATCCTGCCGCTGCCAAGGTTACTTTCATTGCACCTATAGGATTAATTTTACCTCTACCCCAAATATTATTTCCTACAGAAGGTATTGAGCCTGTATAGTCATCATTTCTAGCAGTAAACATTAATATTTCTTTTGCTTTTGCTGCTGTTAAAGTAGGGTCAGCTTCTAGCATTAATGCAATTACTCCTGCTACATATGGGGTAGACATTGAAGTACCTTGTTGTGCACCATAATAATAGGTCTTACCATTGAAAATTGAGGTGTCAGCTACATTTCTGAAACTATTTCCTTTTGGTAAAAAGTCAACATCATGGGAATTAACTGAGGATATAATCACATTACCAGGTGCTGTTATCTCAGGTTTGATTCTGCCATCAGCTGTAGGTCCTCGGCTTGAGAACGAGGCAATTTCACCTAAATTGGAGATATTTGTAACTAATTGACCAGATAAATTCACGTATTGATTAGTGGTGGTGTATGCACCAACTGTAATAACACCATTGGCAGTTCCTCCTATTTCACCGCTTGTGCAGTTATTATCTCCCTCAACCAAATTGTTAAGCGTCTCTGATGTAAAATCTGCACCTGCATTTAATCCATGATTCCAAACATGGATATTACCGGATTTGGAAGAAAACCTTAGTAAAACATCAGCTGAATCTGAAGTGTTTGTTAGTTGCATTAAAATATTGGTTTTGTTGTTTAATGGGCTATTTTTTACTATACTAATACTGATTAAAAGAGAATCATGATGATTACTAATCAATGAAGTAGAATATGATGTATCTCTCAATTCATTTATTTTATGTCCAAGATAAAATAAATCATTATTATAAAAAATGGCAAGTTCGAAATTAACAAGTGAATCTCCCCATAAATCAATTTTCCCTCTACCCATTTTCGGATTTTGACTACCTTCAAATTTCACGAAGGTACCTATTGTATCTTTATTAAATTTTTTGAAAATGTGTAGCTTGGTGCCTCCCTCATTACCTGCAGCACCTGCTAATATTCGACCCTTGTCTTTTGTCATTAAATCAAATGCTTGATCTAATAATGATGTGCCATCATGTGGTCCAATATGTTCACCTAAACTCATGTTAATTACGGCAGGTTTCGAAACAGATGATGCGTAATTGAATATGTAATTTGCTGCATCTGCTATTGATGAATTATTACCATTCGTTTCTACAAATACCAAATCGGCATCAGGTGCACAACCATGGTTGCTCCAATTTGAACCTCTTAATATCCCTGAACCTGCTGCAATACCAGACACATGAGTTCCATGTGAACCATCACCTGCATTAAGTTTTGAATTTATTCCAGATTCACCAATATATTCAGAACCATAGTTGTAGCCATTGGGTTTAGCACCATTTTCATCATTTTGGTCCCACATTTTTTTAATTCGGCTTTTTCCATTTTCTCTACTATTAAAGGTGGGATGTGTAAGGTCAAATCCACCATCAATAACTCCCACTACAACATTTTTACCAGTAAATCCTTTAGGGAAACCAACCCCTAAATGAACACTATCTAACTTAGTTTCAATGTTTGCTGCGTTTAGTTTTTTTTTTGCTGGAGCTTGTATTTCTATGTATGAAATGTTGGTGTTTTTCTCTAATGATTTCAATGCAACTAAAGGAATGGTAACACTCCAAATATTTCCAAATTTTGAATTGGTATGTATACCTAGATTTTTAAAATCAGATTCTAAATCGCTATTATTAACCTTAATTAATGCGCCTATTGAATAGGTTTTGTTTTGCTTTAAAATTCCATATTCCTTGATAATGTTTTGAGGAATATCAAAGTTCTTCTTTGGAACACTGTTGTTAACATAAATGTATTGTGATACATCATTTAATAAAATTTTTGAGTAGGCCGACAAATTGCTTTTTTGAGCAAACATTTGACAAGTAAGAAATAACAATAAGAATAGTGTAGTGTATTTTTTCATATAGTTTTAAATTTACGCAATTATAGTTAGGTTAATAAAAGTTTCAAGTCTATGAATATGTTGAAAACGTAATTGTTTGATAGCGAAATATAAATACTGCTAACGGATGTTACTAATGTTAGTTCAATAAGTTAAAAGGAATTATTTGGATTGAAGGAAAAGATAAGAGGTATTATCCTAAATCTAAAAGTTAGAGTTTACTTTTGTGCTAAGATTTATATATATATATTATAGAAGTCGGGTGTTTTTACCCGACTATTATTAAGCATAAAAAATGTCGGAAAACAATTCCCGACATCTCAATAATACATTCTTGTATATTTTTTTCCAATGCTGGCGCGAGCGTTGTGTCAAGAAATGGCGTGGATTGCTCGTGCCTTATCTGTAGTATAAAATGTTGTTGGTCGGGACTCTCAACAACGGCAACCTTATAGTGAATAAGGGTGTTACCACCCGCGAATTATAAAGCATAAAAAATGTCGAGAAACAATTCCCGACATCTCAATATTACTTTCTTGTATAATTTTTTCAACTATTTCCCGTCAATAATCATGGGATTGTTTCCTTTACCTAAAACAATGATTTTAGCATTAGCTGATTTGGCTAATTCTAAATTGGCTTTAATACTTTCATATTGCAACTGTTTGTCGCTTAGACCAGTTGAAATAATACGTTGGTAGTCTGCAATTCCTTGCGCTTCCACACGTTTACGTTCAGCTTCTTGTTTTTCTTTTTGTAACACAAACTGCATTTTCTGCGCATCTTGCTCTGCATTGATTTTTGATTCGATGGTAGCTTTTACAGAAGCAGGCAAGGTGATGTTACGCACCAACAATTGCTCCAATATCAAACCACGGTTTTTAAAATCTTTCTCAATGCTATTGAAAATACGTGTTTGGAACTCATCTCGTTTAACGGAATATAATGAAACCGCATCGTAGTAAACTGAATTGTCTCTGATTTTGGTTCTAGTCAATGGACGAACAATTTTATCATTGTAGTCTAAACCAGTTTCCTTCAACAAGCGGGGTGCTTCTGTTGGCACTACGCGATAAAGAACAGTAAGGTCGATTGTTACCTCAAGTCCGTCTGCAGTTAGCACTCTGATAGCATCATCACCTGCTTTTTGTCCTTCATCATGTATACCACTCATGGTATAGTTTTGTGTTTTGGTGTCGATGGTTTTTACATCTACCATAGGGTTAATAAAGTTTAAACCACTGGTAAGAATATCATCATCTATTTTACCGAAAAGGGATTTAACACCTATTTGACCTGCATCAATTTGTTTGAAACAAGAAGATACGACACCTGCTATGATAATAGCAATAGAAGCCACACGAGCAGCAGTCACAAATTGAGTTAGAGGATTGTTTTTGTTAATGGCGCTTGACACTGCAAGCAACACCAAACCGATAATAATAAGAAACATAGTTTTATATTTTCAGCAAATATATGTCTTCTTAATATGGAATGGGAAATATAAAAAGAAGCATCGAAAATTGTTTTCGATGCTTCTTTTAATGTCAAAAAGCTATATTTTTAATCTGAAACATACCCAAATGTTTCGGCCTGCAGCACTTACTCCTGATGCAAAAACGCGGTATTGAGTGTCTATCATATTGTCAATTCCTAATTGCACTTGGGTTTTACCCATTTTATCAAGTGTATATTGGGCCTTTAAGTTCAAGGTGTACCAAGCTGGTGAACCTTTTGGTGTGGCGTATACTTGGTTGTCCTCACCGGCTAAATTATAATCTTCAATACGCTTCCAACCATTGTAAAGTGAACTAGCTTCAATAGATAGTTTTTTTAGATGGTAGGTGATGGCTGTTCTGCCAAACATGGGTGGGATATGGTCTAATGGAGATTCGACATTATTGGTTTTGATTCTTCCATAAGTATAGTTAAGGCTTGAATTGAAAGATACATTTTGTAAAACATCAGCAGCAACTTGTAAGCTATATCCATAGATGTAAGCTTCTTGTGCATTTTGATGGCTATATACTTTTGTGTTTTTGCCGCTGTATACCGCAGAATCCAAACCAATTAATTTACTTGGTAACTGTATGATGGCATCTTGAATTTGAGTGTAAAACAATGAGGCTTCTAGTTTCACTTTTTTGCTTATCAAAGTGCTAAACCCTAATTCGAAATTATTCGTTCTTTCAGGTTTTAAATCTGGATTTGGAGTGATAAGAGCCTCTCCAGCTTTACTATCGAATACCTTGTTAATATCATCTACATTGGGTGCCCTAAATGCTGTTGATGCATTAGCATATAATTTAAGTTGTTTAATGGGATTGAAGACAATACCTAAGCTTCCATTTAAAGCTGTATTGTTTTGAGTGAGGGTATTACTTAGGAAAGGATAAAAAGTTTTATCATTAAAAGTGGAGTTCAAACCCACATAATTAAATCGCAATCCATCGCTGATAACAAACTTTTTGCCCATTTCCCATGAGTGACTTATAAAGGCTGCCAAATAGCTCATGGTACTACCGCCATCTGGGTAGCGTGTTGAAATAGCTGAGTTAGCACCTGTATTTATATTTACGCCATTTGCTGTTGATTTAACAGAATTGTATTGGCCATCTATACCATATCTTATTTCATGGGTGAAATTATTACTTTGTTTTATTGATTTAAGAACATCCAAATTAAGTGACACTACATTTACTGCCTCATTACGTTTGTTTAATACGGTAGCTTGCCAGTTTCTATCATTCCTACTTTCTTCTATGTATTGATATGCTAGTGTAAGTTTATACTTGTCAGCCATTTTTTTATTTAGCACAGTATTTAGTTGATAGGATGCTAGTGTTCTTAATTCCGGACCATAATACCATTCAGCACTCCGGTAGTTTTTTCCTTTCCATTCATTCAATCTATCGTATCTAGGCACATTACCTGTATTAGAGATTTGGAAATTAAATATATGTTGTTGTGTTTCCTTTGCTTGATAGAGTGCTTTGTACATGGCGTCATATTGGTAATAGGCAGTGCCCAATTGAACCAATGGGTCATTGTTTTTCGTCATTGTGTCTCTATTATTGATGCGAGTAGCCGAATAATTGCGCTGATAAATAGTATCCCCATCTACATTATCTTTATTACTGCCTTGCTTCAAATCTCCAAAGGAACTATAAGTTAAACTTAGTACATGAGCCCACTTTTTAGAGCCCAAATTTACATCGTAGTGAAAGGTTGATTCATTATTTACCGAACCATATCTGTAATAAGAATTATGCAAGGTTTTGTTAAGTTGTGGCTTCATGGTTTCAAAATACATCACGCCTCCAAGAGCGTCACTGCCATAAATAACGCTACCACCTCCAAAGAGAATCTCTGCTTTGGATAACATATTTTGATCAATTCTTAATGCATTTTGAAGATGTCCACCACGGTATATGGCATTGTTCATTCTAATTCCGTCAATTACTAAAAGAACCTTGTTAGATTCAAAGCCTCTCAATACTGGGCTTCCTCCTCCTTGTTGGCTTTTTTGAACAAATACATTGCCACTTTGTTCTAATAAATCGGCTGTATTTTGTCTGTTTTGAAAACCAATATTTCTCTGGCTTATGGTCTGTATTTGTCTTGGAACATCCTTATTGTTTTCTTGAAAACGATTTGCCGATATGACTACTTCATCCATTTTTAAGCTTGAAGGATAAAGGTAAATATCAATGTTCTCGTTCTCCTTTATATTCTCAATTTTTTTTGTGAGACTCATATAATCAGGATGAGAGAAAGTATAGGTGTTTTCGTTGGCTTTGCTGTAAGTAAAGCCTGTTATTGTTTGATTGGTTGTTTTGTCAAATAGGCGAAAATTTTGAGCATAACTGGCAGATGTCATAATTGTGACAACTAACAATATGCTCCATATTGTAATTTTATTCATAAAATGATTGATTAATAATTGAAAATGTGAAAAGTTCTAAGGTGTAAATGAACTAATCTTGAGGAGGGGGAGATATGTTTTCAATTGATAAATCTAATAGTGAATAATAGCAAAAAGCATATATATGAAGGAATGAAATATCTTCCGCAAATCTATTTGGTTGGAGAATAGCTGTTATAGGATTGAAAAGCCGCTTGGCTATATTCTTTGAGCTTTGTTTGCATTTGGCAATGCACTTATTTAGATCATTGTCATCTATAGAGTTAATGCATTCTTCTTCAAAATCGTTGATGCAGTAATAATCTATCTTAGTTTCATTCAATTGATATGAAATGACGTCAAACATTTTTCCGTTCAATTCAAATTCATGCTCAATATATCCTTCAAAAGGCTTGGTAATTTTTGTTAAATTGGTTAAAGGCATGGTCTTGGCCATTTCCTCAATTTTTTTAGACATAATAGCCTTCCAACCAAGGTATAATAGAGAAGTTCCAATGGTGTTGAATGACACCAAGAAAAGAAAACAAATGGCGATATTCTTTTTGATAGCGAGATTCATTAATCTACGTTGATATGAAATTATAATCCACTCGCCAATATATCAGCAATATGAAGTACCTTTAGTTTGATATTTTTTGTTTTGATATAACTTTCAAGATGCAACAAACATGAGTAGTCGCATGATACAATATAATCAGCACCTGTAGCCAAAACATCATCTATTTTGTCCTTGGCCAATGCCACTGAAAGTTCAGAATAATTAGTTGAAAAAGTGCCTCCAAATCCGCAGCATTGCTCTTGGTTTTTCAATTCAACTATTTCAATGCCTTCTAATTTTTCGAGTAACAATCTAGGTTGACTTTTTATGTTGCATTCATTCCTTGCAGTGCAAGTATCCATAAATGCCACTTTACCTTCAAACTTTGAGCCGAGCTCAGTTATTTTAAGAACATCCACCAAAAACTCACTCAATTCAAATGTCTTTTTTTGTAGCTGTCTAAATTTATTATGAAAAGAAGAATTTTGGAAAAGTAAATCATAAGAATTGCGAATCATTCCCACACAAGCTGATGCTCCACAAACCAAGTTTCTATCAAGGCTCACCTCACTCAATAGTTTTTCCCCTACTTCTCTTGCATCATCCCAATAACCTGCATTGAAGGCAGGTAAACCACAACAAGTTTGTTCGGTATTATAATTAACCACGCAGCCCGCTTTTTCTAACACCTTTATCATGTTTAATGCAGTTTGGGGTCTAAACTGATCTATAAAACAAGGTATAAAAATATCAATCTTCATCTAAACTTAATCGTTGTTTGTTTTAAAATTTTTTATCTGAATCATCCAAATTAAGCCTATCACAAAGTACACGGCCAGAGCAATGATGGAAGTGCGCATGCTATGCGTGATGCCATTAAACAGCCCATAGCTAAAGGTTCCTAAAACAATGGCCACTTTTTCTGCCACATCATAAAAGCTGAAGAAAGAAGTAGTGTCTGTCGTTCCTTCAGGAATAAGTTTGGCATAGGTTGAACGGAAAAGGGATTGAATCCCACCCATTACAATACCCACAAGGGCTCCAAGTGCAAGGAAAGTGTTTTGTGTTTTTACTTGGTAAGCAATGATACAAATGAGTATCCATACCAAAATCATAAAAACCAAGGTATAGATATTACCAAATTTGGCTGAAACACGCGCGAAGGTCCAAGCTCCTAAAATGGCAATTAGCTGTATGATTAATATGGTGCCAATCAAAACTTCGGTAGGTAGGTGTAATTCTTCCTCACCAAATAAGCTTGCCACATACATAACGGTTTGCACGCCCATACTGGTAAAGAAGAAACCTAGTAAAAATTTCTTCATTTTTGGTTGGTGTTTTAGTTGCATCCAAACTTTTTTCAATTCTTCAAAACCTTTGCTAAAAAGGTTTCCATCATATACCTTGTTTGATAATACTTCCGGAACATGTTTAAAGGTAATTTGAGCAAATCCTGCCCACCAAAGACCTACCGAAACAAATGATAATCGGGTGGCAATACCTGAAAAATAAGATTTAGACATTTCTGTTGCTTGCTCCAAGTTGAGCGCTGCATTTTCACTCATATAATGCATGGCTTTTGCTTGAATAGGGAAAAAAAGATTAGGCATCATGATGGTAACCAAATTGACGATTAGAAGTATAACGCTACCTAGGTAGCCCATTGAAAAGCCTCTCGCACTCACTTTGTCTAGCATGTCTTCACTGGCAATTTCAGGTAGAAAGGCATTATAGAATACCAAGCTACCTGCAAAGCCCACCAAACTTAATAGGAAGAAAATAACACCCAGTTCGATGGTATAAGAAGTAAAGAAATACATAGCAATGCAACTCGCAGAGCCCATATAGCAGAATGTTTTTAGGAATAATTTCTTGTTTTGTTTGAAATCAGCAATGCCTGATAATAGAGGGCTAATAAACGCCACTAGAAGGAATCCAGCAGATACCACAAATGAGTATAGTTCAGGTCCAATCACACGAAGACCAAAAATATCAAGGTAATACACATCACCTTGAGCAGTGCCTTGCGCAATGCTGGCTGCCTTGCACATTTTGGAGAAGTAAATAGGGAAAATAGCCGTAGCAATGGTAAGCGAGAAAACCGAATTCGCCCAATCATACATGGTCCAAGCCCTGATTACTTTTTTATCATTTAAAGGTTGTTTCATTAGTTGCAAGTAATGAAAATTATTTAATCAAGCACAAATTATTTCTTAACCAATTGGCTTTCCCAAATTTCAGGTTTAAAGCCTAATAACAAATCCTTCCCAGATTCTAGGACAGGTCTTTTTATCATGGATGTGTTATTTAGTATCAATTCGATGGCTTTATCCTTGTTTGAAACGCTAGCTTTTTCGTTGTCGCTAAGATTTTTGAAGGTAGTTCCTTTGGTATTGATAATTTGATCCATTGGTAAATGTTTCAGCCATTCTTCAATCTTCT
This sequence comes from Bacteroidia bacterium, assembly GCA_040403075.1. Taxonomy (GTDB): domain Bacteria; phylum Bacteroidota; class Bacteroidia; order UKL13-3; family UKL13-3; genus RGVD01. Next base: position 4,778 of record JBBALJ010000076.1, on the reverse strand, counting down.
TTTTGCTTATCCCTTCTATTTTATAATCATGAAAGGTATATTCAAAACCCTTCTCATTCAGCCAGGTAAAGGCCTTTTTCATGGTGTCGCAATTCTTGATGCCGTAAATAATCATTCTTATGTAATTTGTGGTGTTCAAACATACTATCAAAAGTATTAAATTCATTGATTTATATTGCCCCCAAACAACAAGGAATGATTAATAAAAAAATTATTTTGGCTTCTAAGTCGCCACGAAGACAAGAGCTCATAAAAGGATTGGAAGCGGAATATGAAGTGTTTACTTATGAGGTGGACGAAAGTTTTCCCGAAAACCTAAAAGCGGAAGCTATTGCAACTTACTTGGCAGAAAAGAAAGCTGATGCTTATCCCAAAGCATTAAACGATAATGAAGTTTTGTTGACAGCCGATACCATTGTATGGGTAAATAATCATGTGCTTAATAAACCTGCTAATGAACTAGAGGCATTTGCTATGCTGCGTGAGATTTGTGGCACCAAGCACGAAGTTTTTACAGGTGTTTGTTTAAAAACCAATCAGTCAAAAGAGACTATTTTTGATAGGAGTGAAGTATTTATCAAAAATATATCAGATGATGAAATTTGGCATTACATCAATAATTATAAACCTTTTGATAAAGCGGGCAGCTATGGCATTCAAGATTGGTTTGGATATACCGCTGTAGAAAAAATAAATGGTTGTTTTTATAATGTGATGGGACTGCCTATTGCCAAGATTTATGATAGGTTGAAGTTTATTTGATGTTTTAGTAAATACGTATACTTCTAAAATAATTATTCGATAATAATTCATTTAGAAATTATTTTTATGAAGCGATGTATTTGTTGTATTTTTGATTTGTAATTATTTTATTTTATGTCGATAGCAAGTCTAAAAGTTGATTTAGTAAAGAAGATATTGGAGACCCATAATACCGCAGTTATTAACCATATTAAAGCGGTTTTTGATAATGATTCTTCTGATTGGTATGACGAACTACCCACAAAAATCAAAAAGTCCGTAGATAAAGGTTTGATGGAATCTGCTAATGGTGAAGGTAGGTCTCATGCCACTGTTATGAAAAATTATAGTAAATGGTTAAAGAAGTAATTTGGACACCTGAAGCAAGTTTTAATAGAGTGATTCAATATCTTCATGAGAATTGGACTGATAAAGAAATTGAAAGATTTATAAGAGCAACCGAAGATGTAATTACCTATATCTCGAAAAATCCTAAAATGTTTATGAAAACCAATATTGCTAATGTGCATGAGGCATTAGTCTCTCCTCATAATCTTTTGATTTATAAAATTTACCCTAAACGAATTGACTTAATTACCTTTTGGGATACAAGACAAAATCCTAAAAAGAAGAAATATTAGGATTTTTGTAATCCTACCGAACTTTTCCTATATAAGTCATAAGCACTCTAAATCCTACTAAAGGCGAAGACGAGTTTTCGATGGTATTGTAAATGCTTAGGTCATTAACCTCATTTTGCCAATGTCCGCCTATGGCAATATTTTCATCAGATACGATTTCGGCAACATTGCCACACATAAAGAACAGCCCATATTTGTTGGGTTCTGTTCTGTTAGCAACAAGTATTTTTTTGATTTTGTATATTCCTTTGGCAATATCTCTTTTGCTCACACTTGTTGTGGCTCCTGCTGCATATTGCCATTCAGCTTTTAAAGCCAATCTGAAATGCACAATCTCATCTCTATTTTTACCATTTTCTTTTTCTGTAAGCCATTGGCAATAGAGCAAAGCGGCTTGTTTACTGATATTAACTACTGGAAATTCCTCTTTTGATTGATAGCTATCAATCATTTGTGCATCAAAATTTTTCCATTTCTGGTTTTGAGGTTTGGCCAATTCATAATCAGCATCTCGCCCTTGGGCTTTCAAATCATTCAAAAAGGCTTGGTATTGCTTATTGCTAACTTCTGTTTCACCTAGAAAAAATGCGGAAATACGAGTGTGGTTATTGCTGCTATCCGTGAACATTCTAGTGGGTATATAAACAAAGCCTTTTGGATTGGAAATGAACCTAGTTTTAGTATTAACTATTGCTGGTTTTTGTGCAATAACTATGCTGTTCATGCATAGCAAAATCAATATACTTAGAATGTTTTTCATTTCTTATTTACTAAATAAAACACCTTCTTTTAAGGCATAGTTAGATGCAATCAATTTGCGGATATAGAAATGGTCTATTACATAACGCATGAGTACACTTGCTACTACTATCATTTCGAGTCTGAAATTTACCATGCCTTTTAGTTTTCCTCTTTGCTCGTTGCTCGAGGTAATCATCAATTCATAAAAGATATCAAACAATGGTAAGTTGATTTCAAAGGCTTGTTTGCTAAAGGCTATGGGTATAGTGTGCAAGTCGTTTAATACTACATCAACAAGGGTTTCAAACGAGCCTGCTGAACCTACCAATGTTGTAACAGGATATTCATTTAAGGCTTGTTTTAAGTCAATTAAATTCTCATCAAAATAATGATTGATATTGGCAATTTCTTCTTCTGTAATAGGGTCGCTGTGTTTGAATTTTTCAATCAATCGGGCAGCGCCAATATCAAAGCTTTTTTTCCATTTGATGTTGTCTTTATTGCCAATAATAAACTCAACACTTCCGCCACCAATATCCATTATTAGTACATTTTCTTCAGGTAATTTGAAGGAATGTTTAACGCCCTCATAAATATAATTGGCTTCTTGGTCGCCTGTTATGGTTTCAATACTTATGTCATGAAGATTTTTAGCTTTATCTACAAATTCCTTTCCATTCTTAGCGTTGCGTATGGCTGAAGTGGCTAAGGCTGTTACTTGCTGTACCTCAAACCTATCTAAGTAAGTTTTAAATTGTCCCAAAGCGGTTAAGCCTCGCTGCATTGCATCATTGCTTAAGGTATCATTGCCAATGCCACCTTCTCCAAGTTTAACAGGGGCTTGCAGATTAAAAACCTCAGAAATTTGTTCGTTTCTAATTTCAGCAATTAGCAAGTGAAAAGTATTGGTTCCTAAATCTATAATTGCCTTCATTTATGGGTTTCTTTTGTCGAATGATTTTCCAAAGGAAATCAATTCGTATAATTTTATCTTAATAAAAATTTTTACGTTTTTTTTATTTTATATTAATCAATGAATACCATAACCCAGTATGTCCAATAGTCTCTCTTCTAACTGTTTTATTGTAGAAATAGATTTTATATTTTGTCTTTAAGTCTCGTTTGAACAATTTCTTTAAATACAAATATCTTTTCCATCCAATTGATTTGTCCTTTTGAAATTCATTAATTAAAATATATGGTGTAAATATAATTTTGTATTTGGATACAAAATCTAACATATTTAAGTACTTTATCAAATTGTAATATGACTCCAAATTATTCGAATCCAATTCTGTAGAGTATGGTTTAAAACTAATAATAGTTTGGTATGAGCTATACTTGTTAATAATTGATGCGTAAGTATTATTAAATATAAATACAATTATCGAAAAAGAAATTACAAGATAATTTATTGAAATTTTCATACTGCAAGCTATCATTTTTTTAATAAAAAACCCGAATCGCCCGATTGCTTTCGGTTTGATTCGGGTTTTAATATTGTAAGGGCGAATGATTATTCGCCCCTACATAATGGTCAACTATCTTAGTAGTCCATTCCGCCCATACCACCTGGCATTCCGCCCGGCATAGCTGGAGAAGCTGGTTCTTTTTCTTCAACCAAAGCACATTCAGTGGTCAAAATCATAGCAGCAGCGCTAGCAGCATTTTGCAAAGCCACACGACTTACTTTAGTTGGGTCGATAACACCTGCAGCAATTAGATTTTCGTATACTTCAGTACGAGCATTGTATCCGAAATCATCTTTACCTTCACGCACTTTGTTAACTACCACACTGCCTTCGCCACCAGCATTGGCAACGATTTGACGCAATGGCTCTTCTAAGCTTCTGCGGATGATTTGAATACCTGTATTCTCGTCTTCGTTGGCACCTTTTAGGTTTGCTAAAGCTTCTAAAGAACGGATGTAAGCAACACCACCACCTGCTACGATACCTTCTTCAACAGCAGCGCGAGTTGCATGTAAAGCATCATCTACACGGTCTTTTTTCTCTTTCATTTCTACTTCGGTAGCAGCTCCAATGTAAAGAACTGCAACACCGCCAGCTAATTTAGCCAAACGCTCTTGTAATTTTTCTTTATCGTAATCGCTAGTTGAACTTTCGATTTGAGCTTTGATTTGAGCAACACGGCCAGTAATATCTTCTTTTTTACCAGCACCATTGATGATGGTTGTATTGTCTTTATCAATACTGATTTTTTCAGCTCTACCTAAGTAAGTAAGATCACAATTTTCTAATTTATAACCACGCTCTTCGCTGATAACAGTTCCACCAGTAAGGATTGCGATATCTTCAAGCATCGCTTTTCTTCTGTCGCCAAAGCCTGGAGCTTTAACAGCAGCAATTTTTAATGAACCACGGATTTTATTAACTACTAAAGTTGCTAAAGCTTCACCTTCAACATCTTCAGCAATAATCAAAAGGGGTTTACCCGATTGAACAACTTGCTCCAATATTGGAAGCAATTCTTTCATGTTGCTTACTTTTTTATCATATATTAAAATATAAGGAGATTCTAAATCTGCTTCCATTTTATCTGCATTGGTTACAAAGTATGGAGAAAGGTAACCACGGTCGAATTGCATACCTTCAACAGTTTTAACTTCTGTTTCAGTTCCTTTTGCTTCTTCAA
>JBBALJ010000075.1:0-14556 GCA_040403075.1 Bacteroidia bacterium | reverse complement strand
GATTTTTAGCAACAAAATGGATTTTAAGTAGCTGTAAAATAAATAATTGGATAAAAAATAAAATCCAACTGTATTATATACATTTGAATTAAACGAGTGTAAGGTATGCTTGTTTTTTTTACAATCCTTATAAATTCAAGAGATTATGCTAAACAGTAAAAAATCTAGTAATTTCTATTTTTCCAATCCATTTTTTTAGCAGAAAAATAGAAAGCAAGTACAGCATTGCTGCTAATAATATAATAGGGTTCTAACAGCAATAAATCCAAGTATCTGGTTTTAAGTTTAAGCCTTCTATTAAGTAATATAATCACAAAGGATTGAACTATAAATTTTATTGCCCACATCACCAAGGCAGATTGCAAAGAGAAGAAGGCCAAAATAAAAACCATTGTATAGAAAGACCCAAACACAACGAATATAAATTTCCAAACTAAGTTTAATTCTTTTGCTCCAATAAGCCAACGCTTACGCTGATGCAAGAAATTATTGAAATGGGTTTGAGCTGTTGAAAAATTCAAACTATCTACTTTTATGGTGTTTTTGGTTTCATAACCTGCTTTTCGGAAAGTGTCGAACAACTTGAAATCCTCAGTTACTGAAAAATCAATATTTTCATATCCACCCACTTCAAAGTAGGCCTCTTTGGTAAATGCCATATTGTTGCCTACCGCTGTTCCTTTCAAACCCAATTTATCAAACGCTATTAACAATCCTGAAGAATATAGCCATTCTATACCTTGCATTCTTTCAAATAGAGTTTCCCCCTTCACTATGGTAGTTCCTGAAACAATAGCAATATTGGGATTGTCAAATTCATTCACTAATGTTATTAACCAATCTGGCTTAACAGCTATATCTGCATCCGTTACAGCTAAAATATCACCCTTGGCTATATGGGCTAAGTGAGCCAAAACATTAGCCTTCGCTCTCGCTTTCCCTAAATTTTCTGTTATTGGAATGAGTTTGAAATTTGGTCTTGATAGAATTAAATTTCGAACGATTTCTGCCGTATTATCAGTTGAAGAATCATCACCTATCAATACTTCAAATTTGTATTGTGGATAGTTTAACTCAAAAAAACTTTCCAAACATCTTGTTATTTGATGGGCTTCATTTCTAGCAGGAATGAGAATGCTGACAAAGGGTAGACTTTTTAACTCATCATTTGTTAAATATTTCTTTTTTTGGTTTTCTTCGTGATTTAACAGCGTAATACAGAGTGTAACTTGTATTAAAACAAATATATATACAAAAAAAATGGCGATGAGTTCTAAGTATAGCATGCTTATTTGTTGGCTAAACTATCAAAGGAATAACCAAGTTCACTAAAATGCTTTAGCAGTTGCGGTAATAGAATTTTTAAATTCTTTTCGGCTTTTTCACTGTCGTGGAAAACAAAAATATGACCCGCACTTACATTTTTTTTCATGGCATTTAAGCTTTGTTCTATATCAAGCATAGGGTCGAAATCTCTACTAAGCCTATCCCACATAACAATTTGATAGGATTTTTTAATGTGATTCAGTTGTGAAAGGCTTAGTTTACCATAAGGAGGTCTAAATAGTGAAGAGTTAATATACTTGGCACATTCGTCAATATTATCGAAATAGCTTTTGTTGTTATGCTTCCAACCATTGATATGATGGAAGGTGTGATTGCCAACAGCATGCCCTTTATCCAATATCCGCTTGTAGGTTTCGTGGTATTTGCGCACATTATCTCCTACACAAAAAAAACTTGCTTTGGCATGGTATTTAGCTAATTCATCCAATACCCAAGCTGTTATTTCTGGATGAGGTCCATCATCAAAAGTAAAATACAATTTTTTATCATTGGTTTTTACCTTCCATGTGCAAGATTTGCCCATTAGTTGAACTAATTGCGGTATTGTGTATCGAAACATTATTTTTGTTAACGTCAAGCAAAAATAGTTTTAGCCATTAAAATAAAAATAAAACTTTGAAAACATTTATCAAAATTAGCATTAGCGCTTTTGCCCTTATCTTTAGCACCAGCCTGCAAGCCCAAAAATCTTGGACTTTGGAGGAGTGTATCAATCAGGCCATCAGTAGCAATATCCAAATTCAACAGCAGTCGTTGCAGACCCAAAGTGCCAAAGCTGATGTGTTGCAAAGTAAATTGCAAGCAGCTCCAAGTATAAATGGATCGGCCACTAATAATTGGCAAACGGGTTTCAATATTAATCCTAAAACCAATTTGCCGGAAGAAAATTTAGCTTTTAGAACCAATTCATTTGGTGCTTCTGCCAATATGCCTTTGTTTAATGGCTTTCAAACAGTTAATAATATGCGTTTGAAAGAAAGTGATTATAAGGCAAGCCAGTTTGATTTAGAGAATACTAAAAATACAATTAGCCTAAATGTGGCCAATGCTTATTTGTCGGTTTTACAACAAACAGAGATTTTGGCAGCTTCTAATTCACAAGCTGATGCCACTAGAAAAATATTAGAAAGACAACAAAAATTATATGATTTAGGCGGGTTGAACCGCAGTAAATTATTGCAACTAAAAGCACAATTGTCGAACGAAGAGTATTCCATTATTAATAACCAGGCTAATTTAAACCAGGCGTACCTAAATCTATGGCAATTAATAAATGTTGACCCTAATGATAAAAATACCATCGAAAAGCCAAACCAAATAGCACTTGATGTGAAAGATGAAGTGAAAACAGTGGATGCTATTTATAATGAATTTGAAAAGCGTAGTCCTGATGTGGTAGCTGCACAACACCGCTTGCGCTCAGCTGATTTGCAACACTATGTAGCCCTTGGTGGTCGCAGTGTGAGATTAAGTGTTACAGGAAGTGCAAGTTCGTTTTATACGACTTTGGGTGTTACAAGTCAATATGCAACTATAAATAATCCGCCTATAGGATATTATCTTGATGGTACAGGAGCCAAACAAAGTGTTTTCTCAACCTCATCTTATAGTGTTCCAATTAGTAGTGTCGAAACTCCTTTTTCAGACCAGTTTAAAAAGAATTTTGGAACGAGTTTAGGGCTAACATTAAGTGTTCCTATTTTTAATGGATGGAGTGTAAATACCAATATCCAAAAGGCCAACATCCAACAGTTAAATGCTAAGTTAAACGAAAAACAAGTGAAGTTGAATGTATATAAAAATGTAAACCAATCTTATTTGAATTTTAAAAATGCTATCAAGCGTTATGAGGCTTCGCAAGAAACGATGGATGCCAATAAAGAGGCTTATGAAATCAGTGAAAAGCAATTTGAATTAGGTGCTTTGAACATTAGCGATTATATTTCATCAAAAAATAGTTTCAATAAATCTCAAAACGATTATTTACAAGCCAAATACGAAATGGTGTTTAGGCGCAAAGTCCTTGATTTTTATGAAGGAAAACCATTAAAATAAATTAGGAATTATCAATTAAGAATTAGGAATAGACCCTTCGACTCCGCTCAGGGTGACATAATACTAAGAACTAAAAATTAAAAAAATGAAAAAGAATAAAACGTTAATATACTTGTTGATTGGTGTTGTTGTATTGATAGTAATTGCTGTTGTAGCTCGCAAAGCGGGTTGGGTGGGTGGAGATGAGGGCACAAAAGTAAGTATGGCAAAGGTGGAGAAAAAGACCATCATCGAAACTGTTTCAGCAAATGGCAAGGTGCAACCTGAAATCGAAATTAAGATTAGTTCGGATGTGAGCGGAGAGATAAAAGAGTTATACATCCACGAAGGTGACTCAGTGCATGCAGGCCAGTTGCTAGCCCGCATTGACCCTGAATTATATCAGTCTTCTTTGGATAGGGCGGAGGCCTCTTTGAACAATGCTAAGGCCAACAATGCCAATGCCAAGGCTCGTTTGTTGCAGTCGGAGGCCAAGTTTTCTGAGATAGAAAAGTCATTCAGCCGTAACAAAAATATGCACGACCAAAAGTTAATTTCAGATGCCGAATTTGATGCATCTAAATCTGCATACCTAACTGCCAAGGCTGATGTTGAAGCTTCAAGACAAACCATTGTAGGTGCTGAGTTTAATGTTAAGAGTTTTGAAGCAGGATTGAAAGAAGCTCGTAAAAACTTAACTCGTACTGAAATATTTGCACCTAATAGTGGTATCGTTTCTAAATTGAATGTAGAAAAAGGCGAACGTGTGGTGGGAACATCTCAAATGGCAGGAACAGAAATGATGCGCATAGCCAACCTCAATGATATGGAAGTAAGTGTGGATGTGAACGAGAATGATATCGTAAAAGTAAGCATTGGTGATACCACTATGGTAGAAGTGGATGCTTATGGCAACAGAAAATTTAAGGGAGTAGTAACAGAGATAGCCAATTCAGCCACATCAAGTGCTGCAAGTACCAGCGATCAAGTAACCAATTTTGTGGTGAAAATTCGCATACTTCGTTCAAGCTATACTGATTTAATGAAACAAAAAAAGAATGGTGTATTTAAACCAGGCATGACAGCCAGCGTAGATATTCAAACAGAAATTGCAAAAGATGTGATAGCAGTGCCTATTGAAGCAGTAACTGTGCGTAACAAAGAAGCTTTAGATACCACAAGTACTGAGACAACAAGCAGCAAAAGCACTGAGACAACTAAGAACGATTTGGAAGTTGTGTTTGTGAACAATGCCAATAAAGCAAGCATTAAGGCAGTAACTACAGGAATTCAAGACGATAAATGGATTGAAATTAAAGGAGGGTTGACTGAAAAAGATGAAGTAATTAGTGGTCCTTTCAATATTGTTTCTAAAACCTTAAAACATGGCGACAAACTGAAGAAAGTGAGCCGTGAAGAATTGTTTGAAGTGAAGAAATAGATGCAATTTGAAAATGTGTGAATTTGAGAATTTGAGAATGGGTATACAAATTTATATTGGTTGAGTTGTCCGTTGTTGTGTCTCCTGACCAGCAGCTATAGCTACCCCAAAATTCCTTTTCCTTCTCTCACCACTACAATTTCCTCTTCGGTGCAATCAACTATAGTGGATGGTACAATATCACCCACTCCGCCATCTATCACACAATCCACTTGGTACTCAAATTTATCATGAATTTCAGTAGGGTCGGACATGTATTCTACTATCACATCATCGTGGTGAATGGTGGTAGCCACAAGCGGAACGCCCAATTCGCTAATAATAGCTTGTGCTATCGCATTGTCGGGCACGCGGATACCAATGGTTTTCTTATTGCCTGCAAAATATTTTGTCACATTGTTATTGGCTTTCAAAATAAAAGTAAATGCACCCGGTAGGTTGTTTTTCATCAACCTGAAAACAGCTTTATCAAGCACGGCTGTGTATTCTGCAATGTGGGATAAACTTTCGCAAATCAAAGAGAAGTTTACCTTCTCCACCTTTTTGCCCGTAATCTTACACATGCGCTCAATGGCTTTTTTGCTATCTAATCTGCAGCCCATGGCATAAATTGTATCCGTTGGAAAAATAATCACCCCATCTTTATTCAAGATGTCGATTACCTTTTTCAAATCGCGGGGGTTTGGATTTTTGGAGTGCAGTTCGAGTATCATTATTTTACAGTATTTAATTTTGAGCTTTGAATATTGTTCGTGTCCACGCTTATTACAGCCGATTGAGGCAACGAGTCAACTAGGTTTTCTTTGAGTTTGAGGTCTTCCAAATTCAAGTTCTCTAGCACTTTCAAATATATGCTGTCCATGTCGGCAGGGTTGTGTAAGTAGTATTGAAAACTGTTATTAAAGTCATTTGCTGTCACGGCATATTTTCTATAAATGAAATCATAATAATCAGTTGAAAGTTTTTTTGCTGAATCAGCGGCCAAACTTTTCTGGTTAATAAGTGCATCCACAATATGCAATTCACTTAGCATCTGTTCCATTTTTTCGGGTGATACCAAGTTGTTTGGTTTTTCGGCTGTGTTTTGTTTTCCATCTTGACAAGCCAAGATGCCCATCAAAATAGCCGATAAAATCAATGATAGAAATATTTTGTTATTATTCAACATAAGCATTTTAATTTCGCACAGTATGATAGCTGCAAATATTGATAAAATAAAGCAACAAATAGGCATGGGGGTGCAACTAATTGCTGTGAGTAAGACAAAGCCTGTGCCAATGCTAATGGAGGCCTATCAAGCAGGTCAGAGGGCATTTGGTGAAAATAAGGTGCAAGAGCTATTGGCTAAGCAAGCCGAAATGCCTGCTGATGTGGAGTGGCATTTGATTGGTCACCTGCAAAGCAATAAAGTTAAGTCCATTGCACCTTTTGTGCATTTAATACATTCGGTAGATGGATTTAAGCTATTGGAGGTGATTAATAAAGAAGCTCATAAAAATAACCGTGTTATCAATTGCTTGTTGCAGATTTTCATTGCTGATGAAGATACCAAGTTTGGATTGTCTGAAGCAGAGGCCGAAGAAATGATTCAAAGCCCTGTTTTTGAGCGAATGGCAAATATTAAGATTGTGGGATTGATGGGAATGGCAACGAATACAGATGATGAAGATAAAATAGTGGAAGAGTTCAAAAGCTTAAAAACCTTTTTTGATAAATTAAAAAGTCATAGCAGTACTAACTTCGAACTTTCAATTCTAAGCATGGGTATGAGTAGCGATTATATGCTTGCCGCGGAAGCGGGAAGCACGATGGTGCGAGTGGGGAGTTTTATATTTGGAACAAGATAAAAATAAATGGAAATTAACTCGGAGAAATTTATTTGATAAATCCCTCAAAAGTACCCATTTTTGAAGCCAATTAATTGATTATGAAAATAGAACAATTGTACACAAACTGCTTAGCACAAGCAGCTTATTATATAGAGTCGGAAGGTGAAGTAGCAATTATCGATCCTTTGCGCGATTACCAAATGTATATCGATAAAGCCGCGGCAGATGGTGCTACCATTAAGTATATTTTCGAAACACATTTTCATGCTGATTTTGTAAGCGGTCATATTGATTTAGCCAACAAAACAGGCGCTAAAATTGTGTATGGCCCTACAACACAAACTACTTATCCAGTGCATGTGGCGCAGGATGGAGAGTTATTGCCTTTGGGTAAATTAAACATAAAAGTACTTCATACGCCTGGGCACACCCCAGAAAGTTCATCTTTTTTATTGATGGATGAAAATGGCAAAGACCATTGCATTTTCACGGGTGATACGCTTTTTGTAGGTGATGTAGGAAGGCCTGATTTACTAGATGGAATAATGACCAAAGAGCAATTGGCTAGTATGATGTATCATTCATTAAAAAAACTTACTGCCTTGGCTGATGAGGTCATTATGTATCCTGCACATGGTCCAGGAAGTGCTTGTGGTAAAAACATTGGCAAAGAAACTTTTAGCACCATTGGTGAACAAAAGAAGAATAACTACGCATTGCAACCCATGACTGAAACTGAGTTTATTGAAGCCGTTACCGATGGTATTTCGGCAGCTCCAGCATATTTCTTTAAAGACGCAAAATTGAACAAACAAGGTTATGCAAGTTTTGAAGATGTGATTGAAAAAGGCTCTAAAGCCTTAAGTGTAGTTGAATTTAATGAGGAAATGAAAAATGGCGCAAGCATTATTGATACTCGTTTAACAGATAATTTTGAATTGGGCTTCATACAAGGTGCCATCAATTTTGGATTGAATGGGCAATACGCCATCTGGGCTGCAACCATGCTTGATATTCATGCTCCCATCTTATTGGTAGCCAAGCCTGGCACTGAAAAAGAATCCCTTGAGCGCTTAACTCGTGTGGGTTTTGATAATATCCTAGGATACCTAGAAGGAGGCTTTGAGGCTTGGGTTGGTGCTGATAAAAAATATGATATGGTAATTTCTATTTCGGCTGAAGAATTGGCTTTGGACTCAAAACATAACCCTAAGGCCAAAATTGTAGATGTAAGAAAACCTACTGAATATAAGACAGCTCATGTAAAAGTAGCTGAAAATATTTCTTTGGCTGATTTACCACAACAAGTTGAAAGCCTTGATAAATCAGGTGAATACTTAATACATTGTGCAGGTGGATACAGAAGCATGGTGGCTGCTAGTTTTATGAAATCAAAAGGCATTCGTAACGTGAAAAACGTATGGGGTGGTTTTGAAATGATTAAAAAAGAAGAAGTAGAAATTGTAGAAGCGAAAGCTTAAAGATATTTTTATTAGAGGCAATTTTTTTTATTGCCATGCAGCGTAACTTATTTTTCAGTTGTCTAATACTTGCTGATAGCTGAAAATTGACCCTTATATTGAAGTATAAAAAGTCGGGGATGACCGAACATGAATTGGTACAGAAATGTATCAAGGATGAGGCTGCCGCTCAAAAAATGCTTTTTGAGCAATATGCCCCTATGCTTTTGGGTGTAAGTTACCGATATGTGAAAAATGAAACTGAAGCACAGGAAGTGCTTCAACTTGGTTTCATTAAGATTTTTGATAAGCTACATAAATTTAATTTTGAATCGGCCTTAGCTACATGGCTAACACGCATTATCATCAATACAGCCCTCAATTATTTAAAGGCCAGCGAGAAAATTAAACTCGAATCAGACATCAGCATAATTAGCGAGCAAAGTCAATTTAGTGTTGAACAAATGCACCAAATTGATTTGAGAAAATTAATGGATTGTATCCAAGAACTACCCACGGGTTATAGGGTTGTGCTGAATATGTATGCCATTGAGGGATACAGCCATAAAGAAATTGCCGAAGAACTTAATATATCTGAGAGTACATCCCGCTCTCAATATACTAGAGCCAAGGCCATGCTGGAAAAAAAATTAGTTGACATGGGATTTAACTTACAATCAAAATATGAATAGCCAAAATTTTAACGAAACTTTAAAGGAAAGGGCTGCTAAGTTTATTTTGACTCCCTATGATAATGCTCTTAGTAACCTGATAGAGGCGCGCAGGAAAAAAAGACAGAGAAATAAAAGAATACTGATTGCTATGATTGGACTAACATCATGCATATTACTTTCTTCAATTGTGTTTTTTTATCAGCTTGATAAATTGGAAATTTCTAATCAGATGATATCTGAAAATAAAGTACAACAGCTTAATGAAAAACCTCCTACATACTCGGGTAATGCACTAAACGGAAATAGCATTTTGAATAACGAAAAAAGTGAAAGTACAAATGATGAGATAAATTCAAAATCAAGAATTGCCGATGAAAATTTGCGAAGAATTGATAAACTCTCGATTAAAACTAAAGAGCCAATTCTCATATCTAAGAATGGCGAAGATAAATTGAAGAAGAATTTTAACACCTTTCAAAAGCCAACTATTTCTATAGTTGAAAATCATAATTCAATAGCCTCGAAAAGCAATAATGACAAGGCCCCTGTCGTTGCAGTCACTAATCTTGCTACCATTAATGAGATTGATATTGCGAAAATAAAATCTGCTACATTTGATAGTACGACTTCTATTATTTCTCAAATTGCTGAGTCAACTTTTGTTTCAAAGGATGATTCATTAAAAAACATAGTTAGTCTTTCGAAAAAGGTTTCTAAGACCGAGTATGGTTTTCAAATTTCACTTTTTAATCATTACATGTTGATGAATCAAGCCTATAATGGTGCGGAAAATGATTTAATTAAAAATGATTTTGGAATTAATTATAATGAAATGGCCAAACAATCCTATTCTGTTGGATTTATGGCTGGTTTAACAATTAAAAAGTTTACTTTTTCATTGGGTGTAGCATACAATAAAGTTGATTTTGATAAGTTACTTTTTTTTGAAAGTCCGCTTCAAAATGCGACTGCCCCTGGTCTCAAAGATTTATTCCTAAATTCAAGCGGCTATAAGGTAAATGTGATAGACCAATCTTTGAGTTTTATAGAAGTACCGATTTTAATAGGTTACAAAATGGGTTCAAAAAAACTTACTTGTAATCTTGAAGCAGGTTTAACCTCCCAGTATCTTAATCAAACCAATACATATCTTCTTATTATGAACAATAATATGCTCGAAACTTCTACCAATGATGATGCCGCATCAAACAGATTTGAAAAATGGCAATTGGGAATTGTTTCAAGTGTAAGTTTGCAATACAACCCAACAATAAACTTCGGCATATTTGTTGGGCCAATTGCCAAAATGCATGCCTATCAATATTATAAAAAAGAATTTACCGAAAGGAACGCACCTGTGTATTTGGGTGTAAATTCTGGAATAAAATTTATATTTTAAAAAGCAGCGTTTTTAAATTTATGCTTGTCAAATGGGCAGAACAAAAATAACATCTTATGAAAAAATTAATTCAAACATCAAAATCTATTTTATTGTTGGCTTTTCTTTTTAGTTTAGCATTCAGTTCATGCAAAAAGCCTTGGTGGGGAAATGATGAAGGCAATGGAGGCGGCAAAGGTCCAAGTGGTTCTATTAGCACAAAAGCAGTAGTAGTAAAGTTTGGCTGTGGTTTAAGTATTTATGGTGGTGACCTATGGCTTCGAACTTTTGATGGAAAATTCCTTCAGCCTTGCGAACAATCATTTGTAAACATTTGCCCTATTATTCTTCATGAAGGTGATACAGTGGATGTGAAATATAGCAGATACACTATGCAAAATCCGGATTTCGACATCTTTTGTAAAATTGTTGATTTTCCTTATACAAAGGTATGCATTGATTTTATTAACGTCATTTATAATCCTACAGGCTTGCCATTCCTAGTTTTTGATCCGAGCTATGACGATAAAAATTCAAATGGAATAAATATTTTAGGAGCACGAATTGATGGTAATAAACTGTATTTAAAAGTAGGTTTCAGTGGTTGTGATGCAAATGTAGAGCGATATTCATTATTAGCAAAAGGAGCAGAAGATCCGGGAATGATTACCTATAAATTAAAATTGTACGACAATTCACCTCAAATGTGCCAAGCATATTTTACTAAAGAAATTGGTTTTGATATATCTCCTTTAAAATACACAATTGATGGATTTGTTAAATTGAAAATTGAAGGCTATAGTGAAGTTTTAACCTATTAATAATTAATAAGCTCAAAATATGAAAAATAGAACGCTATTTATTGGATATGGTATTATTGCCATAATTGTTTTGCTTTTAGGATTTTCTTCTTGCAAAAAAGCTTGGTGGAGCAATGATGAAAATGGTAATGGAGGCAATGGAAACAACGGAGGCAACAAAGAAATTAACGCTACCGGAACAATCTACTACCAAAATTGTGGGGTAAGTGTTTTTGGAACAGGTTTATGGATAAAGTTGAACGATGGAACCCTATTGCAACCTTGCAATGAACTTTCAACCATTCCAACGCAATTTAAGGAAGGAGATCAAGTCGAACTTATTTATACCAAGTATGTAGACAATTATCCGTCCTTTGAAATTAATTGCACCATTCCGCCTATTGTTTTCACTAAATCTACTATTGTTTTTATAAAGAAAATTGGCAATAAATTACCTTGTGCACCTGTGGTTTTGCCCGATAATTATTCCAGTATCAATCTAGCGAAGGCCAAAATCTTAAGTGCTAAAATTGAAGGCGCATATTTGAAAATGAGAATTTCGTATGCGGCTTGTGGTCACAATACAAGCAGGTTTTCTTTAGTTGCTAGAATGACTGCAATTAATTCAATTCCAACTTATGAAGCAAAGCTTGCAGATTCTTGGCCTGAAACAGACATGTGTGTGTCTCCTCTTGAAGATGATATTTGCATAGACATAAGTTCTCTCAAACTGCCTATCAGTAGCAGTTACGTGAAAATAAATTTGTTAGGATTCGACCAAGCATTGATATTCTAATTAATTTTAATTGTTTTAAGGTTTAAGGCTGCTGTAATTTGTATACAGCAGCTTTTTTATTGCTAGAAGGTTAAGTTTTAATTACCTTGGATAAAGAGCAATAGCAGAATTTCAGGCATTCTTGCTTATTCACATTAATTATCAATAAGTCATTATTTGCTTTCATTTTTTATTGTTTTATTTGCTAAAGCTAATTTTGAATACTAAAACCTTATAAAATAATAACTATGTACACCATAAAATTTGGAACAGACGGTTGGCGAGGAATCATTGCCAATGAATTTACAGTTGAAAATGTAAAACGAGTTGCACAGGGTACTGCCCAATATATTAAAAGTAAACATCCTGATAACTTAAACATTGTGCTAGGTCATGATTGCCGTTTTGCAGGTGAGTTGTTTGCTGAAACTACTGCTAAAGTGATGTGTGCCAATGGCATCAAAGTGAAATTAGCCAAAAACTTTGTTAGCACACCTATGGTGAGTTTAGGTGCTGTTAAACACAAAGCCGCTTTAGGTGTAATTATCACTGCTAGTCATAATCCCCCTGAATACAACGGATTCAAATTAAAAGCTCATTATGGTGGTCCTTCTAGTCCTGCCACCATTGATGAAGTGGAAAAAGCTATACCAGAAACAGTTACAGCTTCTCTGAAATCAATCGAAGAATTGATAAATGAAGGCATGATTTCCTATGTTGATTTAGAAACTCTTTATATTGATGAAGTTAAAAGTGGTTTTGATTTAAAAACCATTAAAGAGTGTGGTAAAAAATGGGGTTATGATGCCATGTATGGTGCGGGTCAAAATGTTATGAAAAGCATTTTCCCTGAAATTACCTTATTGCATTGCGATTACAACCCAAGCTTTAGAGGACAAGCACCTGAACCTATTCATAAAAACCTAAAAGAGTTTAGTGCCTTAATCGAGGCAAGCAAAAATATCGATTGCGGATTGGTAACTGATGGAGATGCAGATAGAATAGGGCTTTATAACAAGGCTGGTAAATTTGTAGATTCACATCACATTATTTTGTTGTTGGTACATTATCTTCACAAATACAAAGGTTTGGATGGAAAAGTAATTACCACTTTCAGTGCCACTTCAAAAATAACCAAATTAGCTGAAGCCTATGGTTTACCAATAGAAATTACCAAAATTGGTTTCAAATACATCTGCGAAAAAATGGTTACCGAAAATGTGTTAGTAGGTGGCGAAGAGAGCGGAGGAATAGCCATTAAAGGATTTATTCCTGAGCGTGATGGTATATGGATAGGCCTTACTTTATGGGAGTTTATGGCCAAAACAGGTAAAAGTTTGGATGAATTAATCCAAGAAGTATATGATGTGGTGGGAAGCTTCTCTATGGGAAGAATAGACTTACATATTACCGAAGAAATTAAGCAAAATGTTTTGGCTAATTGTAAGTCAGGTAAATACACTACCTTTGGCCAATATTCAATTGAAAAAACTGAGGACTTAGATGGATTTAAGTTCCATTTAGGAAACGGAGAATGGGTAATGATTCGTGCAAGCGGTACAGAGCCAGTTCTTAGGGTTTACAGTGAATCATCAACTGAAGAGAAAGCCAATGCTATTTTGCAAGCTTGCAAACAAACAATTTTGGCTTAATACGACTTAATGGAAGTATTATTTTTGAGGTATTAATAAAACAAAATGAATTCAACAAAATCATTAACAAGAAGCGAAGTAATGTTGCACATCGGAAAAGATGTGGACCAATACACTTCTGAATTTTTAAAACCAATAGAATCTAATTGGCAAGCATCTGAATTATTGCCACTTACATCAGATAGTGCCTTTATACCTGACTTGAAAATTATCCAAGAGCAAGCTGAAGGATTATCATATGACCTACTTGCTGTACTTGTAGCTGATACCATCACTGAAGAGGCATTGCCTACATACGAAACTTGGTTGGCTGGTGTAAATGGTATCGACCAACATACCAACAATGGATGGATGAAATGGCTAAGAGGATGGACAGCTGAAGAAAATCGTCATGGAGATGTGTTAAACCGTTATTTATATTTATGTGGACGCATTAACATGAAAGAGTTTGAGGCATCTACCCAGTTTTTGATTGCAGATGGATTCAATAATGGCGCGGGAAGTGACCCTTATAGAAATTTTGTTTATACCAGTTTCCAAGAAATGGCTACCAATATTTCACACCGCAGGGTAGCCACCATAGCCAAACAAGAAGGAAGCAATATTCTTTCAAAACTGTGTGGACTAGTGGCAGCTGACGAAGCCCGTCATGCCAAGGCATACAAGACCTTTGTTTCTAAAATATTTGAAATAGATTCTAACGAAATGATGTTGGCATTTGAGGATATGATGAGACAGAAAATTGCCATGCCTGCGCAATATTTAAGAGAGATGGGGGATAAGATTAACACCTTCTCAAACTTTAGTGATGCGGCACAAAGAATTGGGGTTTATACTTCATTAGACTATGTAGATATTCTAAAATCATTAATTGAAGAATGGGAAATTGATAGCATTCGTGGCCTAAACGAACAAGGCGAAAAAGCCCGCGATTACTTGATGAGACTACCAGATAGATTAACTCGTCTTTCAGAAAGAATGCGAATTCCTGATACCGAATTTAAATTTAATTGGATACTAGCATAAACAACAAGGCTTCTCATTGAGAAGCCTTGTTGTTTTATTTTAGATAAATATTGAAATAATAATTAGCTTGACTAGTTTTATATTTAATCAATTTATCTTTTTTTTAAACATATGGGTGCACTTACTAGTATTTGAAAACG
>JBBALJ010000074.1:0-15204 GCA_040403075.1 Bacteroidia bacterium | reverse complement strand
AAAAATGAGCAATATTACCTTCACGATGATTAAGCCAGATGCAGTTGCTAATGGCCATATCGGCAACATTTTAAATCATATCACCACTGCTGGTTTCAAAATAGTGGCTATGAAATATCTTCACTTATCAACTGAAAAAGCAGGTGAGTTCTATGGTATTCACCGCGAACGTCCTTTCTTCAACGATTTAGTTTCATTCATGACTTCTGGTCCAATCGTGGCTGCTGTTTTACAAAAAGACAATGCAGTTGCTGATTTCAGAACTATCATTGGTGCTACTGATCCTAAAAAAGCTGATGCAGGAACAATCCGTAATTTATATGCTGATTCAATCGAAGCCAATGCCGTGCATGGTAGCGACAGCGATGAGAATGCTGCTATCGAAGCAAGCTTCTTCTTTTCTGCCTTCGAAAGATACTAAGCTTTAAAATAATTCAATATTAAGACCCATTTAACCCTGCGTTAAATGGGTTTTTTATGGTAACATTGTTCATCAAAAGCCATACACCTATGCACATCAAAGCCAATCTGATTGATATTGTTAATCGAAACATATACCCCGCTCAAATAGTTGTTGAAGACTCACGAATCAAAAGCATTACCCCTATTGATGAAAAATTAGATGAATATATTCTTCCTGGTTTTATTGATGCCCATGTGCATATTGAAAGCAGTTTGCTTGTACCAAGCGAATTTGCACGGATGGCCGTTTTGCATGGCACTGTTGGCACCATTAGCGACCCACATGAAATTGCCAACGTACTAGGAATGGCGGGTGTTGAATACATGATAAACAATGCCAAACAAGTACCCTTTCATTTTAATTTTGGTGTCCCTAGCTGTGTGCCTGCCACCATTTTTGAAACGGCAGGTGCTAGCCTGAGTGTGGAGGAAGTGGAGGAATTACTTGCGTCCCCTGATATCTTGTACCTATCTGAAATGATGAATTTTCCTGGGGTTTTATATGAAGACCCAGAGGTGATGGCCAAGATTGCGGCAGCAAAAAAATACAATAAACCCGTTGATGGACATGCCCCAGGCCTTAGTGGCGACTTAGCAAAAAAATACATAGCAGCAGGAATAAGCACCGACCATGAGTGCTTTACTTATGATGAGGCTTTATTCAAAATACAGCAAGGTATGAAAGTGCTTATTAGAGAAGGAAGCGCTGCCAAAAACTTTGAAGCCCTCATTCCTTTGATGGATGAACACTACCAAATGCTTATGTTTTGCTGTGACGACAAGCATGCAGATGCCTTAGAACTAGGACATATCAACCAATTGGTGGCAAGGGCTTTGCAAAAAGGAAACGATTTGTTCAAGGTATTGCAGGTGGCTTGCCTCAACCCTATAGATCATTATAAAATGGCTGTTGGCAAATTGCAAGTTGGCGATTGGGCTGATTTTATCATCACCCGCGATTTGCAAAACTTTATAATAGACCAAACTTATATCAAAGGAGAATTGGTGGCTGACAAAGGCCAATCCAAGATAAAACGGGTGCAAGTGGATTGTATTAATCATTTTGATTGTTCTCTCAAAACCCTTGCTGATTTTGCTTATCAAATAAAAGAACAAGAATATGTCATTGAGTGTCTTGATGGGCAACTCATCACTAATAAATTATTAGTCGACAAAAAGGAAGTACTACCCGAAAACGATATCCTGAAAATGGTGGTAATAAACCGCTACAAAGCGGCTCCTGTGGCCATAAGCCATGTAAAAAACTTTGGTTTAAAAGAAGGTGCCATTGTCAGTTCAGTAGCACATGATAGTCATAATATCATTGCTGTGGGTGTAGATGATGAATCCATTTGCCAAGCGGTGAATTTGCTGATTTCAAACACAGGAGGCTTAAGTGCCGTAAACAAGCAAACAGAAAAAGTATTACCCTTGCCTGTGGCAGGACTCATGAGCGATAAGGATGCATGGGAAGTATCTAAGGATTATACCGAGCTAGATACCTTCGCCAAACAGGTCTTGGGTTCTAGTTTACAAGCACCCTTTATGAGCCTGTCGTTTATGGCGCTATTGGTGATACCCCACCTAAAGCTGAGCGACAAAGGCTTGTTTGATGGAGATAGTTTTAGGTTTGTATATGAGAACAACTAATTTTATCATTTTTGGGAAATAGTTGAAATGACCATTAGAGAGATCTTAATAGCATCTACAATACATTTAGTTATTCCAATGATTGGAGTAATTTGTTATGTTTCAATTACAAGAAAAATGAAAACTGATAAGGTTGTTAATGCACCCAAATTTGAACTTTTCGTATTACATGTAAGTTACGTTGGATTGCTTCTTGTATGCTTGACAACCTTATTTTGGCACTGGTCTGGTCTAGCTTCTTTAGGTACATTTTATCTCACTCTATTTGCACCTATTCTAATCGGGAAAATCGCATATAAACAGAATAAAATTAAAACAAATTCAAAATATCATTTATACATCTATTACGCATCAATGAGTTATTTCATTATTGCACCAGCAACACTAATACTTTTATTTTTATTGAGTGATATGTGTTAGTGACAATTTCGAATACAATCAAGAATGCTTGCCGACATATCGAAATTAATGTATTGAAATCCCAACTAAGCAAAACCAAATAGTTTTATTCCTCAAACAAAGCTAAGTTCAATTTACTAATTTTCTTAAATCCTTTGTCTGCTGTTAGCAGCGGTATTTCAATAAATAAAGCTGTTGCCGCAATAATGCTATCAGGCAGTTTCATTTGGTTTTTTTGTTTTATCTGAATAGTTAGTTTTTTAATTTCTTCGTTAATGTCAATGATGATGCATTCTTTCAAAAATAGTTTAATATTGTTTTGCTCTCTTGAAGTAATGTCTTTATATCCTAATAATTCCAACTCGGTAACAAAAGATATATATAATTGTGAACCATCAATAATATCTGAAATTGTTTTATTGCCAGATAAGAAATACAACGCAATATTGGTATCGATTAGAAAACTACGACCATTCATCTCTCATTTCTTTTTGAATGGCCAATGGATGTTTTTTTAATTTAATGACACCACAATATTTTTTTGCTTTAATACCTTTACTATACTTGAGCTTATCTAACAATTGAGAAATCGTAGTTTTATTAGCGCCTGCTTTAATTATAGTTACCATGTCTATTTGTATTTTTAACAAATTTAAACTTTGAAATAGGATATACAATAATTATTTAATGCTGCGTGTACTTGATTCACAACATATCGAAATTACAGAATTTAAGCGCCTAGCTAATCAATAGAGAAATTCTCAAATCCGCACATTACCCTATTCAAACATCAACCTATTTCTTCTTCTTAACCTCAACTGGTAAAGGGAAATTTCTTGCACGCATCAAAGCATCAATTTTAGGATCGCGGCCTCTAAATTTTCTGTAAGCCACTTCTTGGTCAACGGTATTTCCAATGCTAAACACATTGTCATACAATCTTTTTGCCACAGCTTTGTCATAAGGACCTTTGGCTACAGTAAATGCTTCGAAGGCATCAGCACTTATTACATCTGCCCACAAGTAGCTGTAGTAGCCCGCAGCATAATCATCGCCCGAGAAAATATGTCCAAATTGAGGAATACGATGACGCATCACAATCTCATAAGGCATATGCAGTTTGGTTAAAGTTTCTTTTTCAAAGGCTTTAGGATTAATTGGAGCATCACCTGCCAAATGCAGTTTCATATCCACCAAAGAACTAGAAAGTGTTTCAACCGAAGAAAATCCTTCGTTGAAAGTTGCTGCTTTATCAATTCGTTCTACCAAACTTTGTGGTATTGGTTCATTGGTTTTATAGTGCAATGCAAATTGCTTCAACACTTCTGGTGTTGCCAACCAACGCTCAAGTATTTGTGAAGGGAACTCAACATAATCACGGGCTACCGAAGTTCCCGAAAGGCTTGGGTAAGTAACATCAGAAGATAGGCCATGCAAGGCATGTCCAAACTCATGAAACAAAGTGCTTGCATCTTCCCACGAAATCAATAAGGGTTCACCATCGGCACCTTTTATAAAGTTACAATTGTTTGAAACAATGGTCAACACTTCGCCATCCAATTTAGACTGATCTCTGTATGCATTCATCCATGCTCCTGAGCGCTTTCCAGCGCGAGCATAAGGATCGAAATACCACAAACCAATTGCCTTACCTGAAGTTTTGTTTGACACCTCCCATACACGCACATCAGGATGATAAACGGGTACATCAAGCACTTGCTTAAAGGATAAATTGAACAACTCTCCTGCCACCCAAAACATGCCTTCTCTCAATTTCTCAAGTTGTAAGTATTGTTTCACCTCATTTTGGTCAAGGTCATATCTTGCCTTTCTTACTTTTTCAGCATAATAGCGATAATCCCATGGCGCAATTTTGAAATTGCCTCCTTCGCTTTGTACCATTTGCTGCATACTTGCCACATCATTTTTTACTTGAGCAATAGCTGGTTTCCAAACCGCTTCCATCAAGGCAATGGTGCGTTCTGGATTTTTTGCCATGGTATTTGATAAACTCCAATGAGCAAAGGTTGGAAAGCCGAGAAGTTTGGCTTTTTGTGCTCGCAATTTTAGTATTTGTACCAAAGTTGAATTGTTGTCATTGGCATTTCCATTATCACCGCGTTTAATAAAAATTTCCCAAGCCTTTTGTCTTAAATCTCTTCGATTTGAAAAGGTTAAAAACGGTTCGATGGATGAACGGGTATTTGAAATCACACCCATCACAGAAAGATCTCTTTCTTTGGCTTGAGCCATAGCTGCTGCTTTTATCTCAGATGGCAATCCATCAAAATCGGCCTCACTTTTTAATTCAACATATTGGTTGTGCTCTTCGGCCAACAAATTTTGGCTAAATTTGGTGAACAATCCTGCTAGCTTTTGGTTGATGGCGCTAATTTTCACTTTGATTGTTGCATCTGCCTTAGCTCCCTCACGAACAAAGTTCGTGTAATAGAGCCAAACCAATCTCTGTTGTTCAGCATTTAGTTTTTTACTTTCAGGCGAAAGGTAGATTTTCTCTATGCGTTGAAATAATTTCTTATTTTGATAAACCTTATTTGAAACCGCATAGATTTGTGGCGTCATTTCAGTCTCAATCGGCTCAAATTCAGCACTATTCATATTGCTACCATAAATGCCAAAAACAGCCATAACCCTTGATAACGTTTTACCTGAGCGCTCAAGAGCTACAATGGTGTTCTCAAAATTAGCTGCTTGAGGATTGTTGGCTATCGCATCACTTTCATCCAATTTCTCTTTTATACCTGCTTCTAATGCTTGCTTGATGTCAGTTATTTTATATTCATCAAAGGCTGGCACCCCACCATAAGGTCCAGACCATTTTTTTAGAAGAGGGTTATCGCTATTGCTTTGGGCATTAGCAGTTAGTAAACTTGTACTTATCATTAAGGCAGTGATAATTTTTTTCATGAAATAATTGTTAAGAAGACAAATATATGTAATTCGAATTGTGAGAAAAGTTGAGTATTTTTAGCTTTTGTTAGTTAAGCAAGATATTGTCGATGAGCCTAACTGGTCCACAATGCACTGCAGCAAGCGCTACCGATTTAGTATTTGAATTTTCTATTGGTTCCAAATTAATAGCATTTGCCACATCTAAGTATTCAATTGACAATAATTTACTATCGTTAATTATTTGCTTGGCTTCTTCAATAAGTATAGCTAAGTCCTTTTGGCCAAATCTAGATTTTATATATTCCAAGGCTCTATAAATCAACAAAGCATCTGATTTTCCAACATCGTTTAGCCTTAAGTTTCTGCTGCTCATGGCCAAACCACTCGTTTCGCGCAGAATAGGGCAAATGTTCAATTCAATTTCAGGAAATTTCCTTTTTATCAATTCAGCTACAACCATGCACTGTTGGTAATCCTTTTGGCCAAAAAAACTTTTATGAGGTTGAACAATATCAAACAACCTAGATACCACTGTTATCACACCATCAAAATGTCCGGGACGATGCAAACCCTCAAATACCTTTACCACTTGTCCGTAATCTTCTTCATTTTTCTGTAAGCCATTTGGGTACATTTGGTCAACACTTGGATGAAACAGCACATCGCAGCCATTTTCGAGCAAAAGCTTCATATCGTTCTCGATCAAGCGAGGATAATTTTCCAAATCGCTTAGATTATTAAACTGTGTCGGATTTACAAAAATGCTGCAAACAGTTACATCACAGTTTTTCTTCGATTCTTCAATCAATGAAATGTGCCCTTGGTGCAGGGCACCCATAGTAGGTACAAAACCAATTGTTTTTGTAGGCTTAATCTCTCGAATATAGGCACTTAAATCGTTAACGGTTGTAAAGCTTATCACAATATGGCTTGATTAGTAAGGTATTGTATGTTTTGTTTAAGATTTTTTTGGCAAATATTAAACATTCCGTTAACATTTCGTAAATTTGTAGCCCAAATAATTTATTATGGCCAGAAAAAAAGTATTGTTCATTTCCTCAGAGATGACTCCTTTTCTTCAAGTGACTAATGTAGGTGACCTAGCACGTAGGTTGCCACAAGCCATTCAGGAAAAAGACAATGAAATTAGAGTATTGATGCCAAGATTCGGCTGTATTAACGAAAGACGCAACCGACTTCACGAAGTGGTTAGGCTATCCGGAATTAATATTACTATTGACGACAACGATAATCCTCTAACAATCAAAGTAGCATCTCTTCAAGAAGCCAAAATGCAGGTTTATTTCTTGGACAATGAAGATTATTTTCACCGTAAGTTCGTATACACTGACGAGAAAAACGCTTTCTTCAATGACAATGACGAGAGAACGATTTTCTTTTGCAAAGGCGCTTTAGAAACTGTTAAAAAACTTGGTTGGCAGCCTGATATTATTCACTGCCAAGGTTGGATGACAAGTTTGATACCTCTTTATTTGAAAACTATATATAAGGATGAACCTGTTTTCAGAAATGCCAAAGTGGTGTATTCTGTATTCGAAAATCAATTTGAAGAGAATTTGGGAAAAGACTTTGCTCGTAAAGCAAGTTTGAATACCATCGATTCAAAACAAGTGGTTTCATTAGGTAAATCTGATAGTGCTGGATTATATATTACAGGTATCACACATGCTGATGCGGTTGTTAAAGCTAGCGCAGATATTGATGTTGAAGTATCTAAATTTATGAAAAAACAAAAGGGCAAAATCATATTGGAACACAATGATAGTGAGCAATATGCGGATGCTTATATTGAACTATATGATACTTTACTTCAAAGACAAAATTAATAAACTATCTTTCATAGGTTTTCTTTTTCTATTCTTAACTCAAACGTCTTGTAAAAAAGATATTGATACCGCAGGGTATAACATTATTGGCCAAGGGAAAGATTTGAATGTGATATATACCGACACCTTTTCGGTTGAGGCGTATACAGTTCAAATGGATACATTAATAACCCATCGTCAGTCTTATTATATGCTTGGCGCTATGAATGATATAGATTTTGGGATAACTAAAGCACACATTATTACTCAATTTAACCTTCCTGGGGGGGCATCATCCTTTACATTTGGTGGAGCAACGGCCAAAATTGATTCGGTAGTACTTCAATTGCCATTTGCAACTAGCACAAGTTATTACGGCAACATTTCAAGAATGCAAGAAATTAAAGTGCTTAGGCTTACTGATACTCTATCATTTGATTCTGTTTATTATTGTACCAGAGTACCCAAATTTTTTGATGACCCAAACTATACAACAGTATGGTCTAATAAGTTTAATTTTACAGATAGCTTAAAATTCAAATTGGGATCAACCACTGAAACCATAGTGCCACATGTAAGAATTAAAATGAATGACAACTATAAAGATTTGTTTAAAAATTTAGATGTTAATAGTAAATTAAACTCAAATGATTTTAAAAAACAGTTTAATGGACTATATATTAAATCGACTACAGACCCAATGAGTAATGAAGGTGCAATAAGTTATATTAATCTTTACGCCAATTCAACAAATACCCAAGCAGGAATAGCGGTATACTATAACG
This sequence comes from Bacteroidia bacterium, assembly GCA_040403075.1. GTDB lineage: Bacteria > Bacteroidota > Bacteroidia > UKL13-3 > UKL13-3 > RGVD01. The sequence continues at coordinate 7,169 of JBBALJ010000074.1, read as the reverse complement.
ATTCATTAAAAGTTGTTTTCCCAATCAATTATGGAGCTGAGTCAAGATATAACCAATTTGAGCATAGCAATTTACCTCCAAATAGAATTCAGGCATTGGTACCAAAGGATAGTACCAAGGTATCAAAAGGAATACCACAAGACATTTCATATATTCAAGGTGCTGGAGGAACAAAAATAAGACTAAACCTACCTACTATATTTGAACTTCTTAAAAAATATCCTAACGTATTAATAAACGGTGCTGAACTTGTTGTACCAATTGTTAATGGAAGTGATGCAGGCAATTACGCCACACCTAGTCAATTATTTCTTACATCTTCTGATTCACTTGGACGAAACACATACTTGTTCCAAAAAGATTTATTGATTGAAGCTGTGAATTATTCTGGTGGTGGATTTTTAGGAGGTAGAAAAGAGTATAGATTCAACTTTGCTAGAACCATAGCATACCTTTACGACCAATACAAGCAAGGTAGAAATGTTAATTATGGTTTTAACATAGTAGTTCCTGCTGATAACCCTGTTAGTGCAGCAAGAGCAATTATTAATACCAAAAAAGGTAGTGGAATAAAACTGAATTTGACTTATACTGTTACTAAATAAAATACACGAACGTGATTGTAAAACTATCAAATAAGCAACAAATACCTTTTTTGGTTAATAAACTAAAACAAACCAAATTTGATTATATTTATTTATCAGATAAACAAGAATTTGTAATACCTAAACTAAACGATAAGGGTTTTTTGAATGAGTTTTCCAATAGCATTTCTGAAATCATTGAAATTGAAACTCCTTTTCAACTTTCAAGCAATAAATACAAAAAACAAACAGAGATAAACATTAATGGAAATGAAATTTCTAATAATGGATTCTCCATAATTGCAGGCCCATGTTCTATTGAAAGCGAAGAACAAATCTTTAATACAGCGGAGTTTATTAGTAGCAAAGGTTTGAAATTTTTGAGAGGCGGAGCCTACAAACCAAGAACCTCTCCATATTCATTTAGAGGTTTAGGCCTAGATGGGTTAAAACTCATAAAAGAAGCTGCTACACTTCATGGATTGAATGTAGTGACTGAGCTTATGGATTTAAGTTTGCTTGATGAAGTAATGGAATACTCTGACATTATTCAAGTGGGAAGTAGAAATATGAGTAATTTCTACATGTTAGCAGAACTTGGAAAAGTAAAAAAACCTGTTATGCTAAAACGTGGTATGATAGCAAAAACAAATGAATGGTTGCTAGCAGCAGACTATATTTTGAGCAATGGAAATGAAGATATAATTTTATGTGAACGTGGAATCAGAAGCTTTGATCCACAAATGCGCAATGTATTTGATGTGAATGTTATTCCTCTAATTCAATCTTTATCACACCTACCTATAATTGCAGATCCTAGCCATGGAACAGGGGAAGCAAAATTCGTTTACCCAATTTCACTTGCTGCTGTAGCAGCAGGAGCCAATGGATTAATGATAGAAATTCACCCAAATCCCAAAACAGCTTTGTCTGATAGTAACCAAGCACTTACCTTTGATGAGTTCGATACTTTATTGTCAGGAATTCAAACAATTAGAGAATCAGTTGTATCCCTAACTCTTTAGAAAAAACATCTCTTTGAAATAAGCTATATTCATACTACATTCGCACTCTATGTGTGGAATAGTAGCTTATATAGGTCATCGTGAAGCCTGCCCAGTTGTATTAAAGGGTTTAAAACGACTGGAATATCGCGGATATGATAGTGCTGGAGTTGCTTTACTCGGTGCTGACAAACAATTCAAAATTTACAAAAAAAGTGGCAAGGTTTCAGACCTTGAAGAGTCTATTGGTTCTCAAGATACAAGAGCTCTAACTGGTATGGGACATACACGATGGGCCACCCATGGTGCACCAAATGATGTAAATGCCCATCCGCACTTATCAGGAAGTGGCAAGTTTGCTATTATCCATAATGGAATTATTGAAAACTATGCTTCTTTAAAAGCGGCTTTGATAAAGCGTGGACATGAGTTTAAAAGTGAAACCGATACGGAGGTTTTAATACATTTAATCGAAGAGGTTTACGACAAAAATGATGTGACCTTTGAAGAAGCTGTTCGTATGGCTTTAACCCAAGTAATTGGTGCATATGCAGTGGTTATTCTTTCAAATGAAGACCCTAATTATTTGATTGGCGCCCGTAAAGGAAGTCCTATGGTTATTGGTGTTGGCGAAAACGAACATTTTATTGCTAGCGATGCCACTCCAATTGTTGAATACACTCGTAATGTAATTTATTTGAATGATGGTGAAATGGCTATAATTCAAAACAATCAACTTACTGTAAAAACGATTGATAACACGATAAAAACTCCATATATCCAAGAATTAGAAATCAACCTTGAAAGTATAGAGAAGGGTGGTTATGACCACTTCATGTTAAAAGAAATTTTTGAACAACCTCGTTCAATTCTAGACTCTTTCAGAGGTAGAATTCATATCACAGAAGGAAGAATTTCGATGGCAGGTATTGATAATTTCGAAGACAAGTTTAAAAACCTTGAAAGAATTATCATAGTTGGTTGTGGAACATCATGGCATGCAGGTTTAGTAGGTGAATACTTGTTTGAAGACTTTGCTCGCATTCCTGTCGAAGTTGAATATGCATCTGAATTTAGATATAGAAATCCAGTTATAGATGAAAGAGATTTCGTAATTGCTATTTCTCAGTCTGGTGAAACAGCTGATACCTTAGCGGCACTTGAGCTAGCAAAAAGTCGTGGAGCGACCATTTTTGGTATTTGTAATGTGGTGGGCTCTTCTATTCCTCGATTGACAGATGCTGGAGCATATACTCATGCCGGACCTGAAATAGGTGTGGCATCTACCAAAGCATTTACTGCTCAAGTAACTGCCTTGTTATTGATGGCGCTTTCTATTGGTCAAAAACGCGGCTCAATTTCATCACAAAGATTGCGTGAATTATTAATAGAAATAGAAACATTACCAGCAAAAGTTGAAAAAGTACTATTAACAGATGCTCAAACTAAAAAAATTGCAGAAGAGTTTAAAGACTCAAAAAATGCATTGTATTTAGGTCGTGGATATGGTTTCCCTATAGCCTTGGAAGGTGCCTTAAAATTAAAAGAAATTAGCTACATACACGCTGAAGGATATCCTGCAGCTGAAATGAAGCATGGTCCAATTGCCTTAATTGACGAAGAAATGCCAGTTGTGGTAATTGCTACAAACCATAGCAATTACGAAAAAGTAATTAGCAATATTCAAGAAGTAAAAGCAAGAAAAGGCAGGGTAATAGCAATTGCTACTGAAGGAGATGAGCATATTGCCACCATGGCAGATCATGTAATATATATACCAGATTGCGAAGAAGCCATGTTACCTTTAATTGCCACTATTCCTCTGCAACTTTTATCATATCATATTGCTGTTTTGCGTGAGTGCAATGTAGATCAACCAAGAAACCTTGCCAAATCGGTAACAGTAGAATAAAACTATTTTTGAAATTAAACCTTATCTATAATAGCCCGCCTCTAAAGTGGGCTATTTAATTTTATTATTATGACAATTATAAAAAAACCAATGGATTCGCACACCATCATGAATGAATTAGTGCTGCCTAATGATACTAACACCTTAAATAATTTAATGGGGGGAAGACTGCTGCATTGGATGGATATAGTAGCAGCCATTGCTGCTCAAAAACATAGTGGTAAAACAGTAGTAACTGCTTCGGTTGATAGTGTAAGCTTTGGCAAATGTATAAGATTGGGTGATGTAGTTACACTAGAGGCAAAGGTTTCCAGAGCATTTAACACATCAATGGAAATACACATCGTGGTGCATGCTGAGAACATTCCAAGTGGAGAAAAATTTAAATCAAACGAAGCCTATTATACATTTGTGGCCTTGGATAGAAATGGGTCTCCATTGATAGTTCCTCAATTGCAACCTGAGACGGAAGATGAACAAAAACGATTTGAAGGTGCACTTAGAAGAAGACAATTAAGGCTAGTTTTAGCGGGTAAAATGAAACCTGATGAAGCTACAGAATTGAAAGCCTTATTCACAACCGATTAGGGAAATAATCAAAGTCCAAAAAATACAAAATAAAATACACGCTACATTACCCCTAAAAAACGTCTGTTTGTCAACTATGACTGTTAATAATCAATTATTATAAACATATTTGGCGTTCAATAAATAACAGATATGAGAAATCTATTACAATTAAGCATCATTATCTGCTTCATTTCATTTGCCTCTTGTAAAAAAAATCAGACTGCCACCTCAACCACTGGTGTATTTACAAATACGAATTCCAATAACAATGGTAATGGTGGAAACAACAATACAGGTGGAACTACAACCAAAGTGGCCGATTTAACAAAAAATGTAAAAAACATTTCTGAGATGGTTGTGCCTGATAATTTCAATTTCGAAAACAATAGGTTGGTAAATATTAACCTGAGTCTCACAAGCAATTCATTTTCGGCACCACATTTAATAACAATATGTGATGCAGATCCAAGCTCATCTTTAAGTACCATTTCTCAAGGAAGTATCGATGTTAACAAGCCTTATAGTTCAAAAATAAGTTTGCCATACACAGCAAGTAAACTATATGTAATTCACAAATACCCCAACAATACTAGTAATATCAATATACTGTCTATTGATGCTAACAACCATATATCATTTAACTATTTATCTAAAACGAATCCAGATATTGTAGTTGGCTCTGATTTAGTAAACTTTAATACGAATCTCTCAACCACATTGAACAAAAAGGGAAATGACAATGATGGTGACGGTATACAAAACAGTTTAGATAGTTACCCTGATGATGCAGAGAGAGCTTTTAATAACTATTTTCCAAATGATAAGGATTTTTCAACCATCATGTATGAAGATTTATGGCCATTCAAAGGTGATTACGATATGAATGATTTGGTGGTGGACTTAAGACATGAAATAGTAACCAATTCTAACAACCAAGTGGTGGAAGTGAAAGCTATTTATATTGTAAGAGCGAATGGAGGTAATCAACCTTTGGCTTTTTGTAATGTTTTTCCTATTTCCCCAGGTAACATTTCGAACCTAATTGGCGGTACAGCAGAAGCAAATTCAACAGAAACTATTATTCAATTGTTTAATAATAGCAACAAAGTTTTAGGAGGAATGAATACGCTTCCAAAACAAGATAAACTATTAGACCAAGCTATTTCTATGAGTTTCAAGGTTTCGAGCAAACCTAAATTATCTGACTTTACAATAGCTGAATACAATCCATTTATTTGGGTGAATGCACCTAGTAAAGGACGAGGATATGAAATCCACCTTCCTGGCCATTTACCAACCAATTCGGTAGATAATACATTATTTAGATATGCTGATGATGCCACCGACCTTGCTAAACAAAAATATTTCTTGTCTAAAAACAATTTGCCTTGGGGCTTAATGATTCCAAAATCATTCAAATATTGTGTTGAATTAACCATGACAGATGATGGCATTATTCCTGATATCACCCAAGTTTATTTGAGGTTTGCGCAATGGGGGCAAAGTGGCGGAAAAATTTATAAAGATTGGTATACAGAGCAAAGCGACTATAGAAACACCAAGTATATTTTCAATAAGTAATAATTACCAAAGATTTATTTTACTGTTTTGTTTCTCGATATTAGCATTAATCCCATAAATGTTATGAGTCCATTGGCTATGAGTAGTTCGTTGCCAAATTGGTAACCACCAAACCATACTTTGGAGTTTGAATCCAAGACATAGCAGACAATGGGTGATACCAAACAAATAAAAGGTACCCATTTATCTATGACGAAGCGATTGCTGAACAAACCAAACGCAAACATTCCCAAAAGTGGACCATAAGTGTATCCCGCAAATTTAAAAACTTGATTTATTACAGCATCGTTATTAAGCTCTTTAAAAAGCACAATCAACAACAAAAGCAAAACAGCAAAACCTATATGTATGAATTGTCTATTTCTTTTTAAAGTTGCTGTCTCATGCTTCTCATCATAACCTAAAAAATCAATACAAAAAGAAGTGGTAAGTGTAGTTAACACACTATCAGCACTACTAAAAGTTGCAGCTGTAATACCTAAAATAAAAACAATAGCACCTATTCCTCCCACATTGTTAAGTGCAATACTTGGAAAAAGCTGATCCGTTTTAGCTGGTATTTCAAGACCATTTTGTTGTGCAAATAGGTATAGCAAAGCACCTAAAGAAACAAAAAGTAAATTGATAAAAACCACTACTACACTAAACCAACGGATATTTTTTTGAGCATCACCAAGGCTTCTACAACTCAAATTCTTTTGCATCATGTTTTGATCAAGACCTGTCATAACAATAGCAATGAACATTCCTCCCATAAACTGTTTTACAAAGTGATTTTTACTCATCCAGTCATCAAAGAAAAATATTTGACTATATGGACTTTGTTTTACAGCAACAAAGGTTTCAGATAAATTTAAATGGAGCTCCTTGCAAACAAAATAAATGGAGAAAATTACACCCAACAAAAGAAAACCAGATTGAAGTGTATCTGTCCATACAAGGGTTTTAATTCCTCCTTTATAAGTGTATAACAAAATTAAGGCAATCACTATGGCTGCTGAAACAGCAAAAGGTATATTGAAAGAAGAAAAGAAATATACATCCAATACAATTAAAGCAATATAGAGCCTAAAAGCAGCACCCACCAATCGTGAAACAAGGAAAAAGAAAGAGCCACTTTTTTGCGAAGAGGTCCCAAAACGTTGATGCAGGTAACTATAAATTGAGGTGAGATTTAATCGATAATAAAGAGGAAGCAGTACTTGTGAGATAACCAAATAGCCTATCACATAACCTAAGACCATTTGCATATAGCTAAATTGATTAGTTCCCACTGCACCCGGCACTGAAATAAATGTAACACCAGATAGCGAATCTCCGATAAGACCAAAAGCTACAATATACCAAGGAGATTGTTTATTACCTATAAAATAGGAGTCAGAGCTAGCATTTCGGCTGGTGTACCATGCTATTAAAAGTAACAAAGCAAAGTATCCTACTACTGATGAAAGGATTATGTAAGGTGACATGAGGCAAAAATAAAAGCTTTAACTAAGAGCAAAAAAATAGTTAATAACA
>JBBALJ010000073.1:0-15330 GCA_040403075.1 Bacteroidia bacterium | reverse complement strand
ATGATTTACCAAGAATTTTAAAAATTAATTTGGATTTTGACACAGTTCATTGCGAGCGAAACGCAGTGAAGTGTGGCAATCTGTTTTTAAGGGATTGCTTCAATTGTTCGCAATGACGATTTCACAGCACTGCGAAAATCGGCTTCGCTTTCGAAAATCTTTATACGCTACTATTCGTAGAGTTAGCTCAGCGCTCTAAGAATTTATAATGTATGGCAGTGTCTCTGACACGGGCTAATCTGAACGAGTTACAAACTCATATTTCATTTTAAATCCTTAGACTCTCTGCTTTGGTTTGGCTTCAGACTAAGGATAGTTGTATATAAAAAAAATAATGATAATACGCCATAGGCGTGCACCAGCTTTTTTAATAAAACTAAAAAGTATAGTTAAATCCTAATGTTGGAATGATAGGCAATTGATTGATACGTGTATGTGTATTTCTATCAAAGTAGAATATGTTGGCCCTGTCATACACATTGGTAGCTGCCGCTGTTATGGTCATTGTTTTGTGTTCACCAAAATATAGTTTCTTAGATAAAGACAAATCCAAACGGTGGAAGTATGGCAAACGGCCTGTATTGATATCTGTATAATGCGAAGCAAGCTTTCCATTTTGAGTTCTAATATCTGTACCAATTCCATCTGTAAAACTAAGTGATTCATATTGGCCTTGTGTTTGGGTAAAAGGAAAACCTGAACCAAAGTTCCAACGAGAATTTAAACTCCAACTTTGCTTGTTGCCCCAAGTATAAGTTCCCACAAGGTTTATATTATGTCTTCTATCAAAATTAGGGAAATAATCTCGGGTACCATCATTTCTATTTACATAGGTTAATGAATACACCGCCCAGAAATAGAATCTTTTGTAATCATATTTGTATCTAAAATCCATACCAAATGAATTACCCGTTTCAACAATATAATCTGCTTTCAAATTATCAGGTTTAGCAGCATTGACCTCATTGTCCTCGTATTTTTTATCTCTATTGATGTTTACTATTTGGCTAAAGTTTTTATAAAACCCTTCCACATTAATTTCAGAGTGTTTTCCTAAATCCAATTCAAAACCAACTGCAGCATGCTGAGCAGTCTGTCTTCTATAGGAACTATTATTCACTTGGTCTGGACTTGATACAAATCCATAAAACAAGTTCACCACATCTTGATCACTAACAGCTGCCAACAAATTTTGAGAATACATTCCACCTGAAGCCTTAATCCTTAAATAACTAGATGCGTTATACTTCAAGCCCAAACGAGGTTCGAAACTTTGCTCTGAAAGGGATGAATAAGACTGAATCCTTAAGCCTGGTTCTAAAACAAATCGACCTAGTACTTTTTTGTATTTAACAAAACCACCTATTTCAGTCGTGTTATCGGTTTGTTGCAAGGTTCTTCCATAAGAGTTCACATATGAAAAGGCAGTACTGAAACCAACCAAATCAATACCATATTTAATATCATCTTTCCCAAAAAAGTAGGTAAAATTCAAACCTGCGTTGAAACCATTAATCGAACTTTTTCTAGGCAGATTATCGGCTTCAGATTGTTCAATACCATAGTTGGAATAACCAAAAGTACCATTAATAATGGTGCTAGATCCTTCAGGAATTAACATCAAATTGGCACCAGCACCTGTTGAAGTCCACCTGTAATCAGTGGCTGCAAAATTTGCATTATCAATAAAATTAAAACCAAACAAATTTACCCTACTTCCATTGGGTCCGATATAGCTGTATTTACCATATACATCATCAAAACTGTATGGCAGGCCTCGCTTGGCATCACCATAATTATAAAGGGTAGGTGCTGTATGATTTAAATAGGAAGTTTTGTAAGAAAGAATATAGGATGCACTTGCACCACCTTCACTAAATTTACTGATGGGTCCTTCTAATAATATCTTCGCTGTGATAGGATTAGCTGAAATTTTACCTGAAAATCTTTTTTTATTTCCTTCACGGGTATTCACATCAATGATCCCTCCTATCCTACCACCATATTGTGCATTAAATCCACCTGCATATACATCTGCATTACGAATAATATCAGCATCAAATACACTGAACAATCCAATTGAATGGAAAGGATTATAAATAATCATTCCATCTAGCATTACCTTATTCATCACAGGAGAACCTCCTCTGATGTACAATTGACCGCCTTGGTCGCCACTAAAAACAACACCTGGTAATACTTGTAAATACTGCACTAAATCAGGCTCACCACCAAAGGTGGGCAACTGTTTCAATTCTTTTTGGGTAATGGTATTTACCGAAATGTTTACATTTTCTTTATGTTTTACCTTTTCGCCTTTAATCTCAACTTCGCCTATTTCATACTTTTTTTGAACTAAATACAGATTTTGATTGATGATTCTTCCTGATTTAATTTCAACTGATGCCTTTGCCGTATCAAAACCAATACTCCAACACAAAAGGGTATAATTACCTGGCTTCAACTTTGTAATGGTATAGAAACCATTAATATCTGTAGCTTTTCCAAGATTTATTTCTCTTACAACTACATTGGTAAAAATGATGGGCTCTCCTGTAGACTTATCATAAACAAATCCGCGGATTTCACCGTTTTGGGCTGAAACTGAAAATGTAAATAGTATGGTTAATAAACTTAATGCGGTAAATGTCTTTTTCATTATTCTTGGGCGAATATAAAAATAAGTGCAATTAAAGCTTACAAAAGTTGCATGGAAGGTTAATAAAAAAAAAGAATCCCGCTACAAGTAGCAGGATTTCTTTTGCTTCATCATGCCTTAGGTCACTCCGTAGCCGCCTCACTTGCTCCGGAAACCTTTGATAAGGCAAGCTCTTTATATACTTTTTGTAAGTGTGTAGGCTTGTTTTTCTATACTACTTGCATATTAAAGACCAAAAATAAAGAATGTTATAAATCAACACTTTAACATTTGGCACAATTAGAATATGTACCAAAACGAAACAGAAAAAATTTAAAATGGGATTAACCTATTGTCAATATTGGAAAATGGTTCTCAAAAAAAGCAAAATTTTAAGTCAAAATAATCTCACACCTGAAACAAACAGGTTGCTTAAAATAGCAAATAAAAATAATTGTAAAAATGTGGTTAATAAATAAGCTTTTTACCACTCAATACTCTCGATTTCCTCAATCAATTTTTCTTTATTGATGGGCACCACACCTACTTCTTCGCAAACCAAACCACCCGCTAAGTTCGAGATCTGGGCGACTTGTTTCAAAGGCAATCCAAGTGCCATGCATAATGAAGCCACACTTATTACAGTGTCTCCTGCTCCACTTACATCCGCTATTTTTCGCAAATGAGCGGGTATATAGTTAAATTCAATTCCATTGGTAATCATCACACCTCGTTCACTTAGCGTAACAAACAAATTTTTCAAACCCATATTTTGCATCAAATCCTTGCAGACTGATTCAAACTCTTCTTTGTTATCAATATCAAAATCACGTTTAAAGCCTTCCCTCAATTCCTTTAAGTTTGGTTTGAATAGGGAAGCATTTTGATAACTCATAAAATTTCGCTTCTTTGGGTCAACTACTATTGGAATATTAAAGGCATTTGCCTCTTCGGTTATCTGTAAAATTAAATGTTCTGAAATAACCCCTTTATCATAGTCTTCAAAAATAATAACATCTGCATCTTTAAGTAATTCTTTCACCTTACTAATTAGCTTTTGATCATCTTCTTGATTTAATGAATCCGTTATCTCATTATCGATGCGAAGCATCTGTGTGCTTTGCGAAATAACACGTGTCTTTATGGTGGTTACCCTTTCTTTGGATTGAATAATACCTTCTGCTCCAATACCATTTGATTTAATAAGTTCAATCAAATCTTTTCCTTCTGCATCATTGCCTACCACCGAACACAAGATGGGTTTTGCACCCAATGCCACCAAATTTACAGCAACATTTGCTGCACCACCTAATCTATTTTCTTTATGTGTAACAGCCACTACAGGCACAGGAGCCTCGGGAGAAATGCGTTCAACTTTGCCAAATAAATAAGCATCAATCATCACATCTCCCAATACCAAAACCTTAGTATTTTTAAACTTCTCTATGGTTAATCTGTCCACCTTAATCAATTATTATTATTGTAATTTATCTAAAGCTTTTTTCATTCTAGCAAAAGCTTCAACCAATTTTTCATCTGCTGTGGCAAAACTAATTCGAATGCAGGTATCGGTTCCAAATGCATCGCCACTTACCAATGATACATGGGCTGTATCTAATAAATACATGCACAAGTCTTCAGCATTTTCTATTTTGGTATTGCCATCACTTTTTCCAAAATAATACCTAACATCTGGAAACAAATAAAATGCACCATCAGGAATATTGCATGTAAATCCCGTTATTTCTTTTGATAAATTTACTACCAAATCTCTTCTTCTATGATAAGCTGCTTGCATATCATAAGTAGGCTTCAAATCACTAGTTAATGCTACCAAAGTTGCTCTTTGAGCAATACTATTTGCACCTGAAGTAAATTGGCCTTGAATCTTTTCACAAGCTTGTGCAATTTCCTTAGATGCGCCAATATATCCCAAGCGCCAACCAGTCATAGCAAAACCTTTACTAACACCATTTATTATAATTACTCTTTCTTTCAAATAATCAAACTGGGCAATGCTTTCATGTTTTCCAGTAAAATTAATGTGCTCATATATTTCATCTGACAGAATAAAAATTTCAGGGTACTTTCTAAGCACCTCTGCTAATTCTGAAAGCTCTTGTTTACTCCAAATGCTTCCAGAAGGATTGCAAGGGGAAGAAAACATAAACAATTTGGTTTTAGGAGTTATGACTGCTTCAATTTGTGCAGCTGAAACTTTGTAGTTTTGATCAACCGTAGCATCTACCAAAACAGGAATTCCCTCAGCAAATTTCACCATTTCAGAGTAACTAACCCAATATGGAGTGGGTATAACTACTTCATCACCTGGATTAACTACACTCAGTATTACATTCATAATACTTTGCTTTGCACCTGTTGAAACTACTATTTGATCAGGGCTATAATCTAAATTGTTATCAGATTTGAACTTTTTACAAATTGCTTGTTTCACATCCAAATAGCCAGCCACTGGTGGGTATTTGGTAAAACCATCATCCATGGCTTTTTTAGCCGCATCGATGATATGGGCAGGAGTTGCAAAATCTGGCTCTCCAAGGGTAAGGTTGATTACATCAACACCCTTTGCACTTAGTTCGCGACTAAGTTTTGCCATTTTCAATGTTTTTGATTCTGCAAAAAAATCAAGACGTTTGGACAGAGTCATGTATTTTTATTTAGGCTGCGAATATAAGAGTAAATGTGAATTGAAAAAGGGCTTTATCAACGGCTATTTCCTCATACTGTAGCCAAATGCAAACTCCATAAAATCAGACTCTAAAGTATTATATTTATTAATACTTCCCTTAAAATAACATCCCATATAAAATCTTTTAATCGGATAGTAACTCAAACCAAATCTAATATAGGTTGCTTGTTTTACCACATCCAAGTCGTAAAAATATCGGTAAACCTCTAATGGAAGTCCTAATTTTCCAATTCTTAATTCATTACAAAAACCAAGTGCTGCAAGGTACTTTTTGCTTTCTTGAATATTGCTATACAACAATTTTTCATTATATAACAAGGCTTGGGTGGCATCATAAAAAAGGTCCAATCCAATACCTAAACTATATACTTTATTTAATGGCTTCATTAGAGAATTATGTAATGTAAAAACAGGATATTGCCTTTGGTAATCAAAAGTACCTTGCTCCCTGTAAGCAAAGGCAAGGTAGCCTGAATGAAATATTTTTTTGTTTTCTGATGTGAAATTATGTTCAGTTCTTTTGGTAAATGGTGTTTGATTGAAAAAATAATTAATTCCTAGTTTTGTATAATAGATATTATAACCACCGTTAGGCATTTTGAAACTCCCATTTGATAAATGATAATATCCCAGCTCAATATTCAAATCAACCTTACTTGTTATTTTGTGATGATAAACACCTGCGACTTCAAGCGCAAAATTGATAGGTGAGCCTACTGCCCTGTTATCAAAATTGGTTTGTCTGTCGAAACCCTTGCTAGCAAATGCTGCACCTATGGCAACCTTTCCTGATAATTCTGCATTTGGCCATTTAAAAAATCTAAGTTCTACACTTGGTAATAAGGAGATGGTATATCCAAAAGTATCTGGTTTGTTCATAAATATGCTTTGTACATGTAAACCTATTCTTGGCATTCCCCAGGTATCATGCCATTCCTTAGTACCATTTACTTGCTTCATAACACCGAACTCAAATCCATTAATTAAGCCATCTAAACTTGCACCTGTTTTATCAACTTTATTAGGCGCAAAACTGTATCCTCCAAGCATATTGAAGCTAAAGGCAGCATTATCAAATGCATTCTGTGCTATTACAAGATGCGAAGCAAATATGAGATATAAAAGGTATCTTAATTTTTTCATCCTTACATGCTGTTAAAATAATCCCATACTAATTTAGCCTTGGCATTACCCACTATATTGGCCATTTCATCTAATTTGGTTTCTCTAATTTTTTTCACAGACCTCAATTCCGCTAATAACATTTTTGCTGTTTCTGGGCCAATACCTTCAATTTGTTCCAATTCTGTTTGCAAGGTATTCTTATCTCTTCTGTTGCGGTGACGTGTAATACCAAAACGATGCGCTTCATCTCTAATTTGTTGAATAACTTTTAGCGTTTCGCTTTTTTTGTCAATATACAAAGGCAACTCATCATCAGGATAATATAATTCTTCAAGTCTTTTAGCAATGCCCATCACTGGCACTTTACCGTAAATCCCAACTTTCTTCATGCTTTCAACAGCACTACTTAATTGGCCTTTTCCACCATCAATTACAATTAAATCAGGCAAGGTTTGACCTTCATCTTGCATCCTTTTATACCTTCTATAAACCACTTCTTCCATAGTGGCGAAGTCATTTGGCCCTTCTACCGTTTTTACATTAAATATGCGGTAATCTTTTTTACTAGGTTTTGCATCCCTAAAAACAACGCAGGCACTCACAGGATTGGTTCCTTGTAAGTTACTATTATCAAAACACTCAATATGCCTAGGTAATTCTTTTAACCTCAAATCTTGTTTCATGGTTTCAAGAATGCGTTCTGTCTTCAATTCAGGATTTAAGGCTTCATACTGACTTAACTTTTCCTTTTTGTAATACATGGCATTCTTCATTGAAAGATCAAGTAATTTTTTCTTTTCACCCGCTTTAGGAACTGTTATTTCAATATGCTCATCTTTCCAATCCAAATCGAATGGCACAATTATTTCTCTGCTCGTACTATGATATGCTTCTCTCACTTCAGCAATGGCAAAACTCAATAATTCATCATTTAACTCGTCAAGTTTTTTCTTAATTTCAAAGGTTTGGGTTTGAATTATCATACCATTTGACAATTTAAGGTAATTGACAAATGCGAATTTTTCATCACTAACAATACTAAACACATCCACATCATTGGGAATACCTGTAACAATGGTTGATTTATTTTGGTAATTATCCAATACATCCAACTTCTTTTTGTATTGGGCAGCTTGTTCAAATTTTAGGTTTTCGGCCGCCTCATTCATGTGTTTTTTAAGATGCTGATTTACTTCAGCTAAGTTACCTCGCAGGATATTCTTAATCTGCTTTATGTTTTGGTAATATTCATCCTCACTAACCAAACCCACACATGGGGCTTTACAATTACCAATATCAAACTCTAAACACGTTTTAAATTTATTGGCTCTAATATTTGCTTCAGTTAAGGATAGATTGCAAGTTCGCAATGGATATAAGGCTTTTATGGTATCAAGTATAGCATGCATCATGGTACCATTGGCATAAGGACCAAAATACTCAGAACCATCTTTAATATGGTTTCTTGTGTAAAATATCCTTGGGAATTTTTCTTTCTTTATGCAAATAAAAGGATACGTTTTATCATCCTTAAGATTGATATTGAATTTGGGTTGATACTTTTTAATAAGAGAGTTTTCAAGCAATAAAGCATCAATTTCAGTTTCAACTAAAGTAAATTGAATATCCGCAATTTTACTAACCATGATGGCCGTTTTGCGGTTTTCATATTGTTGCTTGTTAAAATAGCTGCTAACCCTTTTCTTTAAACTTTTGGCCTTACCTATATAGATAAGATTCTTTTCCTTATCATAGTATTTATAGATACCAGGTGAATCAGGCAGTCGAGAAATTAAATTTACAAGGTAAGCTGTATGCATGAATGGCAAAAATATGTTTTATGAAGCAAAGTCAATAAAACAAAAAAGCCGGATTGTAAATAATACCATCTTGATTTTAAGTATAATAAATTTACCAAGCCTGCTCTCCTATTAGTGGTACGAATTTAAAATCATTTAACTCTATATTCTCAAATGAACTTTGGCCAGTTTTAATAATTGAATGCATTTTTTGGGTTTGACCATCACCAACAGGGATTATTAATATACCACCAATTTTCAATTGCTCTATTAGAGCCTTTGGCACAATTGGAGCACCTGCAGTAACTATTATTTTATCATAAGGGGCATTTTCTATGTAGCCCAAACTTCCATCTCCACAAATAAAAGTTGCTTGATAACCTAAAAATTTTAAAACCTTTTGTGCCTCTATATGCAAGGGCTCATGTCTTTCTATTGTAGTAAGATTAGCACCTAACTCTAACAAAACAGATGATTGATATCCACTTCCTGTGCCTATTTCTAAAACAGCCTCACCTTTCTCTACATGCAATAATTGTGTTTGATATGCCACTGTAAAAGGTTGTGAAATGGTCTGCCCCTCTCCTATTCTAAATGCTTTGTCAAGATAGGCATGATGCCTAAAATCTTTATGCATAAAAAAATGCCTAGGTATCTTCAGCATAGCAATTAATACCTTTTCATCTATTATACCTTTAGTTTTAAGCTCTCTTATAAGTTGCTTCCTTGCTCCTTTGTCTTTGTATGTATCTGTAATCAATGTGCTACAATTATAAATAAAAGACCTATAAGCTTAAAATAAAAACATCTTGTTAATCATTAAGTATCTATCAAACCTAATTTTTGTTAAATAAAATAAATGATAACACCACTAAAATAAGCTATACTACAAAAAGGTGTATACTATTATTGATAAAAAAATGTCGCTGTTCAAATATGGCTTATTTGAATTGATGCACAAATATTGATAGTAAATAGATTTGTCATGTCATCAAATCAGACAACTTTAATAAGTTAAAATGATAAAAATAGGCATAGTAGGCGCAAACGAAATCAGTAAAAAACACATTGAAAAAATTTCAGAAATGAAAGATTTTCAATTAGTTGGTTTTTATGACCATGATGAAGAAAGTGCAAAAATGATTGAGAATAATTTTGGAATTAATAGATTCCTCAATTACAATGACTTGCTTACACATACGGATGCCATTGACGTTTTATCACCCGTAGGTTCTCATTATAACTATGTTAGCGGAGCCATTCGAAAAATTAGGCATGTTTTTGTAGACAAAGTCCTTAGTGAAAACTTGGATGAGGCAAAAGAACTTAACTCTTTAGCCGAGGAGGCAAACATTCAGCTTTATGTATCAAGGTATGAAAAATTTCACCCTAACTACCAGTGGTTAAAGAAACTAGCTGATAATCCATTTTATATTGAGTCCGCTAAATTTGATCCTAATATTATCAACTTATCTCCTGAAGATTTGGTTTTTGAGCTATTATTAAATGAATTAGACTTGGTACTGAGTATCGTAAAAGCTAGGGTTATGAGGGTTAGGGCCACAGGGGCTTGCTTACATAGCAATACCATTGATTTTATTAATGCCCGTATAGAGTTTGATAATGGATGTATTTATAATATAGTTGGAGGAAGTTTTAAATCAGAACAAAAAAATAAAATCAGGTTCTTCCAAAAAAATAAAACGTACAGTTTAGATTTAAATAATTTTAAAATTAGCTTCCTAAATAATTCAGCTGAAGATAAAGAATTAGTTGCTAAAGAGGAATTGTTAAAAGCCTCTGGAAAAAACCCTACTGAAATGATAAAGCGTGAGTTAGAGCACTTTGCGGGAAGTATTCTTAATCACACCCTGAATCTTCGCACCCACCACGACAATTTTCAATTGTTAGAATTGGCACATGAAATAATTGACAAACTAAAAATCAACAAAAGATAATACATTTGCCTTTTGTTCGTTAATTACTTTCATTGATGCTTAGACATAGGCCTTTTGCTTTAACAATAATTTTGTTAGCCTTTATTCATTCGGGTTGTAAAAAATTCGAAAAGGCACCTATACCGTCATACATATATGTTAAAAAACCATTTATACTAAATACAGCAACTAACAATTCGCAGGGTGAAGCTTCTGAAAAAATAGTGGATGTTTGGGTGGATGTTGATGGTATTTCTATTGGTAGTTATGGCCTTCCTTGCCAAATCCCCATTTTAAAAACGGGTAAAGTAAAACTTAGCCTAAAACCTGGCATTATTAACTCAGGTCAAGATGAGCAAAGGATTGTGTATCCTTTTTATACAACAGATACATTGACAATGGACTTGAAAGAAGAGCATGTTGACACTTTGATTGGTAATGTTAATTATGTAAAAGGTTTAAAATTTCCATTTATTGAAGATTTTAGTTTTATCTCTGACAAGCTAATTATTGTGGGTAAAAAAGCACAAGATTCAATTCTAGTTTTGAATGACAAATTTGGTTGGAAAGAGAATAACAATTATGGTAAAATCCAGTTTAGTGATTCCACAAAAGGAGCAATGTTATTAAAAATGAATACCCCTGATGCCAAAGGATTCGATTTACCTGCAGTTGGATCAAGGGTGTATTTCGAATTTGACTATAAAAGTAATGTGGATTTTGCAATTGGAATGGTTAAATTTTTACCAGGTAGTGGAGAGTCAGGTTATGATATTTTGCAAGTTTCACAAAAAGAAAATTGGAATAAAATATATCTAGACTTAACTAACGAGTTTATTAAGTTAACATCAGATTATAAGTTCAAGATAAGTATCGCAATAAATAAAAAAACCGATGGTGTAACTGATTTTAATTTCGACAATTTAAAATTAATTTACTTTGACTAATAAAAGGAATAAAGATACGGGTATAAGCATTTTATTGGATTCTGCAGCAGCTGCGGGTGCTTGGGCTATTTTTTATTCTTATCGAAAATATGTAATTGAAAGTGATAAGTTTGGTTATCCCATACCCCTAGATTTAGACAAAAACTTTTATTTAGGACTAATTTATGTACCTGTTTTTTGGGTAGCGCTTTATTACCTTTCAGGTTATTATAATGATGTTTGGAGGAAATCGAGGATTAAAGAAATTTCAAGTACTTTTTCACTAACTCTTTTAGGCGTTATTCTCTTATTTTTCTTGTTACTTATAGACGATGAAGTGAGTAGTTATGAAGCATATTATAAAACCACCCTTACATTATTTATCCTTCATTTCACCCTTACCACTATTGTTAGAATTGGTTTTGCAGTTTATATCAAAAGAAGGATTAAGAGTAAAAAAATTGGTTTCAATTCAATTGTTATAGGCAATAATCAACGCACGCTAGACTTAGTAAAAGAACTCAAAAGCGATAAAACAGCTCAAGGCTTTTTATTGATGGGTTACGTAAATGGGCATGATGAAAACCATATTTTGAAGCCTGAATTACCTATGATTGGCACCTATAACCAATTAAGCGAACTTATTAAGAAATATGATATTGAAGAAGTAATCATTGGTATAGAAAGTTCTAAGCATCAAGAGATAAATACGGTCACAAGTTTACTGGAAGAAGAGAAAGTGCATCTCAAAATCATCCCTGATTTGTACGATATGATGAGTGGATCTGTGAAAATGAATAATGTAATCGGGACAGTATTAATAGAAATAAACCATGATGTAATGCCTACATGGCAAAAAGTTTTAAAGAGATTATTGGATATTTTCGTTTCTTTATTTGTACTTGTTTTTTTCTTGCCATTATTCATTGTTCTTTCCATTGTAGTTAAAACTTCATCAAATGGACCCATTTTTTTTAATCAAACACGCATAGGTTATAAAGGCAAGGGTTTTAAAATTGTTAAATTCAGAACCATGTTTACAGATGCAGAGGCCAATGGTCCTGCCCTATCATCAAGCCAAGATAAAAGAATTACACCCACAGGGAAATGGATGCGTAAGTACCGCTTAGATGAATTACCTCAGTTCTATAATGTTTTAATTGGCGAAATGAGCCTAGTTGGTCCAAGACCCGAAAGAGAATTTTTCATAAACCAAATATTAACACTAGCGCCTCACTATAAGCATTTGCATCGAGTAAAACCAGGCATTACAAGCTGGGGACAAGTAAAATATGGCTATGCAGAAAGCGTGGAACAAATGGTTGAAAGATTAAAATTTGATATTTTATATATTGAAAATAGAAGCCTTGCCGTTGATATACGCATACTGATTTATACCATCAAAACCATTATTGATGGTGCTGGGAAATAATTTCTATGTTATTTATATAAATTTTCAATTTTGATGATAAACAATAAAACCTTGATTTTGTATTTTGGTGCACTGGTGCCTGTATTATTTCATTTTTCTTGTAACAAATGCAGCAACGGAAATGCTGAATCAATCAAGCAAAGAAATTATCTAGGAAATATCCCTTTTTATGACTCAACAAAATATTGGTTAGATTCAATTCAACAAGACTTTATTTTTATTAATGACTCTAATGACATAAAAACATTTAAATTCGAGAGAATAAAAGATACTTCTGTTATAGATATAAGAATTAATGACAATAGAAATAATTGTGAAGCTTCCATCAAAGAAGATTATGTTACTTTACCAATTAGAGAATATATCTTTTCTGATGGATCAATTGTCCTTAAAATAAGGAAGACCAAATTTAATGGTTTATTGAATTATTCAAATTTAACAGCTCCGGATTTATTGGTGGCAATTATTGACAATTTAGGATTTATTTTCAGACCTAGTGAGTTTTCTGATTACTACCACCAAATTAATTACCCTAGCATAACATTAGGTAAAAAAGAATATTCCGATGTCATATTTTCATATTGGGATACTTCCTCCAGTAATCAGGTACCCATCTACAAAGTGCCAACTAACTTAAAAAATGGTATTTACCCTTACGGTATTTATTATAAGTTCCCAAAAGGAATTATTGGATTTACATTTTCAAATGGGAACACTTATTATGTTAAATAAATTTTCGCTTGGAAATAAAGATTAAAATATAAAACATAAAAAATATAAATTGCACCCAATGTTAGATTTAGAGTACAATACAGGACGAAATAAACTGGTTATATCAGAATATGGACGAAACATCCAAAAAATGATTGAACATGCTACCAGTCAAGAAGAGGTTGATAAACGAAACAATATAGCCAATGAGTTGATTACACTTATGGGGCAATTAAATCCGCACTTAAGAGACATAGCAGATTACAAACATAAAATTTATGACCACTTATTTATTATTAGTGATTACAAATTAGACATTGAATCGCCTTACCCTAAACCAACCCCAGAAACACGCGCTGCCAAGCCAGATGTTGTTCCTTATAACCAAAGCAAAATCAATTTTAGGTTCTATGGCAAAAACATTGAGCAAATGATAAAGAAAGCCACTGAATTGGAAGATGGGCCGATGAAAACTTTCTTCATCAATCAAATTGGCTCTTTTATGAAAAGCAGTTGCCGCACTTGGAATGATGAAATGCTAACAGATGATCAAATTTGGAATCATTTAAAAGGTATTTCTGGAGGTAAAATAGTGATGAGTGAAAATGGTGAAGAGCACCAATTCAATGCCTCTCAGCAACGGGCTAAAACACAACACAACCCTAACAACAGAAACAATAACCAAAATCGTAATTTTAGGAACAACAACCAAAATCGTAATAATAACGGAGGAGAAAATAGAAATCGTAATCCAAATAATTCAAACAACCCTAACAATAGAAATAACGGATCTGGAAATACTGGAAATGCAAATAATGGTGGTAATGGAAATTATCGCAATTTCAGAAATAATAAAAACCGACCTGCATAAATCCTTTCTAATAGTACCAAATAAAAATATTGGAAACACCCTCAATCGTGGGTGTTTTTTTTATGTTCTAAATTATTTCAAATATTAAAAATCCAAGCTAAGATTTATTACGTTTCTATGACAAATACCTAACAATTATTGTCATGAACTACAAACTATTCAAAAAAATTGCAGCTGGAGCCCTTGGTCTTCTTTCAATACTTCTTATAGCTTTATGTGTCCATATTTATATGGCTACACACAAACCCAAAACCCCATTTGAATTAACTCAATTAAGTCGTATTGACTTCAAACAAAAAATAGATAGTGTTGAAGCTATTAAAATCAGAAAATTTATTGGCTTGCAAGATGGAGTTACATCAAGCTATTTTAATATGAAGGATGGAATATTGGTTTATACATATCTAACAAACAAACAAAATTCAAAAACAATTTTCAATAAAATAATGAATTTGGGTCACTACAAGGCCGAACCTTATATAGTGAGCAAAACAGACTTGAGTAATGGTTGTCCAGCTGGATTTGGTAGTCAAAACTCTTTCTCTACATACATATTATCTTATCTAAAATAAACCTTTAAAAATCAAAAATCATGAAAAAAACAATCCTTCTATTAAGTAGCTTGGCAGTGCTAAGCTTTATGCATTCATCTTGTTCAAAAGATGAAACCAAAACAACTTCAACTCCTAGCCCAACTTTGTATGAAAGAGTTGGTGGCACTACCCTTGTAGCCGACCCACGTAAATCAGGAAGCATGATAGAACAAGGTCGCTTAACATTAAACAATGTGGTTGATAGTTCTATTCTAGTAATCGCTGCCGACCCTCAATTGGCAAGCTATTTCCCAGTACTCTTTGCAGAACTAGGTAATAACAATACCACTGGATTGGCAGCATTGAGTAAAAATTTTACAGATTTCCTTTGTACAGCCACAGGTGCGAAAAATGCTGCTTATGCATACACTGGAAAAACAATGAAAGCCGCCCATGACCCAGCCTCAAACAACAGAATGGGCAAGAAAGCCAGTGCAGCTGATTTCGATAAATTTGTGGGGGATATAGGAATAGGCTTAGCTCATAATGGCGTAACAGCTAGTAATAACAAGCAATTGGTTGATGACTTAGTTACTTTGCTCTATACAACTAAAGCTGATATTGTTCAAAATTAAAAAAACTAACTAA
>JBBALJ010000072.1:0-15450 GCA_040403075.1 Bacteroidia bacterium | reverse complement strand
TCATATATGTGGTGGGTTGCCATTTAAATGAACCAACAGCTGAACCATTTAATTGGACACTATCTCCCGCACATATATTTTTGTCCAAACCAGCATTGGAGGACACTTGGGTAACGTTAACTGTTACTGAGTCTATAAGTGAACACGAATTATTAACTACCTTAAAATAGTATTTAGTTGTAGCAAGTGGTTTTGCATAAGGATTAAAAATAGTTGAGTCACTTAAACTATTATTAGGTTTCCATAAATATGTTCCACCTCCTGATACAATTAATCTAACTGAATCACCTTGACATATAGTTGGGTCAGAAGGTTTTGAAACTGTTACTGAATTAACAGTAATTCTAACTGTATCGATTAATTGACAAGAACCATTGATTATTTTTACAGCATATTTTGTTGACAATAATGGTTTTGCAAATGGATTTGAGATTGCTGTACCACTTAAGGAGCCAGCAGGACTCCATAAATATGATAGGCCTCCATAAGCGTTAATTTGAACTGAATCACCTTTGCAAATAGTTGAACCGGGTCCAACATACATATTGGTGTTAACATTATAATATAGCTGTTTAACTTCAGCAATTGATAATACCCTATTATATAATCTGCTGTCATCAATATATCCATCGTAGAATCCTTCTCTCACATTACCACAAGGTGCATTATTCCCATCATTTTTAGATCCATATGAAGGAATATAATGGCCGCCAACTCCGGACCCAGTGACATTATCTGTTTTTAGCAAAATCGTATCAATATAAATTTTTGTTTGAGTTGGAGACATGGTCCAAACAAAATGATGCCAACTCGCACTAAAATTTGCAGGCAAAGTATAAGAAGCATTTGGATCAGAATACCCTATCAAAGATGCTCCACTTTTATCAGCTCTTACATAAATTTTACCGCTTGAAAATCCTATGGTAATATCCTCACCACAGTTGCTATTTCCTTCCCAAAAAATAACACCAGTGTTTATTGTTGATGAAGCTGGTTTAAACCACAAACTAAAACTTAAACTAGTTAAGTCAGGAAATGTTTTAATTACATCTACATATGAGTTAACTCCATTGAAACTTATAGCCTTATTTGCATTTCCATATCTATCTGCAATGTATGTGATACCAGAAGCTGTTCCATTATAACCATTGCCAGTTGCATCAGTGGCATTTCCATCAAATGGATGACACCAAACCAACCCGCTGTTTATTGGGGTGCTTGAAGTGCAATCAAAACACTGACTAAATGCTCTTTGATATATAAAAAACAAGCAAACAAGACAAATTAATGGAAGTTTTATTTTATAAATATGAGCCATATTAAGTCAATGTTTTATATGATTACTTAGCTAATACTTTAATTTCGAAACTATATATTCTAGGACTAGGTTTGTGATATGATGTTTGTAAAACTAAACTCCAAAAATCCTCACGCTTTTTATAAATAGCTATCAAAGTTTTGATAATGATTTTTTTCAAAAATGACATGTGTTGAGTTCCATTAGGATCAATGAATTCAACATGATTAAAACCAGCTGATTTGAGCACATAAGTGCAACTACCTGCAGTAAACATAATATGGTGAGTGAAATCTTCGTATCTCCAATATGAACCAGTAAATGATTGAGCATTTGGTACCATTAATACAAAGGATCCTCCTTCATTTAAGAGGTATTTTTTTATATGAATAAGGGTGTCTATTATTTTTGATTTTTCAATATGCTCCAATACATGACTCATGGTTATAAAATCATATTTGGTGTTTGCGTTTTTGGCAAATTCAACAATATCCGCAATTTGTGTTACATCTAAGCCTTTATTTTTGCAAGCATTTATAGCCTCATCATTAATATCAATACCTTTTAAGGAGGTGTAACCAAGTTGTTTTAACTCTCCTAAAAATTGCCCAAAACCGCATCCAATATCCAATACTTTTGCATTTTTATTTGATGGCAACACATGTTTTAAATACCTAGGAACTTTATATGCTCCATAGTATGTTGTATCAACCTCACGATTGCTAAAATATTTTTCTACTTTTATTTGTTCATTTGTTTCCATTATTCAATAATTAATTTTTCTACTTTATTTGTTCTAGTATTGTAAACGTCTAAATTTTCGAAAGTATTTAACATTTCAAAATCTAACACGTAGGTAAATTTGCCATTCTCATCTTTATTTTGTCTAGCTTTACTAAATCTATATCCGTCTTTACAACTTATTTTTTTTAATTTTCCTATTTTATCATTACGCACAAAGTAAGCATTGTTTCCATAACTATTGCTTCCAACAAAACTATAACCCTTTTCTTCTGCCAAATCACATAGTGATTGCAATGATGAGCCAAAATACAACCCCGAATAATGCTCAGAATACCTTTCAAAGTCAGGTTTATATGGCACTGTTATGGCTCTCTCATCTCCAAAACCGCTATTATATTCCATAATTACAATTACAGGATTTACAACATTAATTGCCTTCCAAATCCAATAATCATTACCATCAATGTCAATATGCAGTAGACCAATTTCACCAGAAATATTCTCTTTCAAAAAAGCATCATTAATATTCTCAGCCGTGATAAATAAATTTCTAGCTTTTAAATCATGAAGCCAATAATAGTAATCATTTTGAACAAAATTTATAAATTCACTTGATCCATCATAAATTAAACCACTCCAATTATCATTCATTAATAGGAATCTAG
This sequence comes from Bacteroidia bacterium, assembly GCA_040403075.1. GTDB lineage: Bacteria > Bacteroidota > Bacteroidia > UKL13-3 > UKL13-3 > RGVD01. The sequence continues at coordinate 12,744 of JBBALJ010000072.1, read as the reverse complement.
TATTTGATTCTATATAATTTTGAACGCCAAATTCGATAAAGTATTTATTTTGAATATCTAAAACATTTATTAAGTATTGGATGATTCCATCATCACCTAATTGAGAAAAAACTGAAAATTCAATTTCACTAAAGTCTTTAACATTTTGGTATTGATTGCGCATTTGACTAATAATACCCTTTGAGATTAGCAATTTTTGCTTTTCATTTTCAATTCTTTGCCATTTAAGAAAAGCGTCTGCTCCTGATATACTTTTAAGTTTATTCTTAATATTCATTTTTCATTACGTTTTTTAACGTTAGCAAAATTTTATTTTGCCACTTTTTAATAAGGTATTTGTCGATAGTATATTTATCAGCCAATAAATTTTTTTCGAAATTACTTGGTATCACGATTTCCATTAATTCCTCAACCTTTCTATTTGATAAGTCATTTCCAGAACTAGTATGGGTTGCCTCATCTCCGTATCCGATATTTGATACTAAATTGAAATTTGGTATTATACTAAGGCCATCATTCGTCCAACAACTGAGCACCCATTGGTAGTCCCAGGTGTTTAATTTGTTTGTTTTTATAGCATTAAATACATCAATAAAATACTGTCTATGACCTCGCTCTGAAAATAACCTGTTTATAGATCTTTTATTAAGAAAGGTATCCCAGTTTTTCATTTCTAGATTGTAATATCTCCATGCCCTTTTCCATGTCGCCCAGCCCCAAATATGATAAATATTTGAAAAATAGTAAGACCCATCACCCCTTATTTGTCCATCTTGAAAATTGCTACCTCCGATATGCATAATTCTCTCATCATCACGATAGTGATTTAATAAAGTATCGCAAAAATGAAAGAAACTCTGGTTTGGAAGACAATCATCTTCCAAAATGATTCCCTCTTCTACATTATCAAAAAACCAGTTAATAGCACTGCTAACTGCTATTTTACAACCTAAATTCTCTGAACGATAAAGTGTTTTTAACTCACATTTCCAGTCAATTGCATTTATAATTTCACGGGTTTGTTTGCAAAGTTCTTGCTCCTCTTGTCTGTCTTTTCTAGGCCCATCAGCCGCCACAAACAGTTGTGCTGGTTGCGCCTGCCTAATAGCTTCAAACACCTGTTTAGTTTTATCAGGACGATTGAATATCAGAAATAATACAGGGCTTTGCACAGGCATATAGCTGCAATTTTAATCAAAAAATATGCAATTACATAGTTGTTAATGGATTGTTGTTGGTTGATAGCTAAACTTGAACATATTTTATTGGAACGAATTTATCAGAAACTTCTTTTATTTGCCATGATTTATAATCCATCCTATGAACCCTATATTAGTAGAAGTATATCGTAACAAAGTGCTTGAGAGTTTTCACAGAGGTGTTGTATGCATAGTGGATAGAAATGGAAACATCATTTATTCCGAAGGAGATATTCAACAGATTTGTTACCCTAGAAGTGCCATGAAACTTATACAGGTTATGCCTCTGTTGGAGCTAGGTGGCATTGAAAGGTTTGGATTTACTATAGAAGAGATAGCTGTTATGTGCGGTTCTCATAATGCTGAGCCTGAGCATTTGAGGGTTGTTAACTCCATCTTGCAAAAGATCGGTTTAAATAAAGAAAACCTAAAATGTGGCCCTCAATATCCTACTTCAAAAAAAGATGCAGATGAACTCATCCGTAAAAGCGAAAAGCCCCATCATATACATAACAATTGTAGTGGTAAACATGCAGGAATGTTGGCTTTGTGTAAGTTGCTAGACGCTGATATTGTTGATTATTTGAATCCTAATCATCCCATTCAAAGCCTTATTTTGCAATATGTTGAGGAGATGTATGAATACCCAAAAAACCAGATGGTGACAGCATTGGATGGATGTTCGGCACCCATTTATTCAATACCTGTATATAACCAAGCATTGGCATTTAAAAACCTTGTTAGCACTGATGCTTATAAACCTGATAGGCGATTTGCTTGTGATACCATCGTTAAAGCGATGTCTAGCTATCCTTTTATGGTGGCAGGAAGCAAGCGCTATTGCAGTGATATGATGAAAATATGTGGTTCTAGAATTATTGGAAAAACAGGTGCTGAAGGTGTTTTTTGCATGAGTTTGGTACAAGAGCAAATGGGAGTTTGTATCAAAATAGATGATGGTAAAATGTTGCCCCAGTACAATGTGGCTCAGGCCTTGGTTGAAGTTACTGGCATTTTTGACCAAGAAACACTTCAACCATTAAATAGCTATAAACAAGCCGATTTAAGTAACTTCAATAAATTTGTGACGGGAGAAATTAAGGTAAGAAGTAATTTGTTTGATGGATTTAATATTGCCTAGCCAAGAGTGTAATTTACATCAATATTTTTTACCATGCATTTTGGGTCTATTGGCATTATAGCGAAGCTTTGCCTCAATATGACTTTCAAGGTCAATGCCTAATCCTGCTGCCATATCAAATAAACGAATAACAGCATCGGCAATTTCGTCTTCAAAAGTATCTTTAACATGTTTGCTAAAAGCATCGTTAAAGTCTTCATCATTTGCCAATGCTTCTATATCTTTAGGGTTATTTAATGAATAACGATTTTTACGATCAGCTTCAAGTGCTTCAGCTAATTCACTAACCACCAACATAAGCAATTCACCTTTGTTTCTTGGACTTTCCCAAAATCCTTTTTCTACATTAATGCTGTGTATGGCTTTTGCTGTATCGTTTATATTCATTCGAGTCCTAAGTATTATCCTCCAAACATATTTTTTTCAGCTTGTTCCCAATTAAGAACACTCCAAAAATTCTTCAAATAATCAGCTCTTTTGTTTTGGTGTTTTAGATAATATGCGTGTTCCCACACATCTAGGGCAATAACCGGTTTTCCTTGCTTTTCGGTAATGTCCATTAATGGGTTGTCTTGATTTGGTGTAGTAGTTATACTTATTGTACCAAAATTATTAATTACCCAAACCCACCCTGAGCCAAATAATCCAGTTCCTGCTTTTTCAAACTCTGCTTTAAAATTATCTAAACTGCCATATGAGTTTTGTATAACACCCATCATTCTAGCTGAAGGGTTTGTAGTTTTCTTTAAGTTCTTCCAAAAAAAGCTGTGATTCCAATGTCCACCACCATGATTGCGAATAGCTGTTCGCACGCTTTCAGGCAAAGATTTAATTGATTTTAGCATTGGGTCAAGTTGCATTTTCTTTAAACTAGGCTCTTTTTCCAATGCTTCGTTTAGTTTATTTACATAAGTTTGATGATGCTTGCTGTAGTGGATTTCCATAGTCTTAGCATCTATGAATGGCTCTAAAGCATCGTAAGCGTAATCTAGTTTTGGTAATTCATAAACACCCGGCACAGCTTGAACAGGTGCTGATAATTCATCTTCCATGAAATTCTTAGCGATGCTAGAAGTAGCAAAAGAGCCTAGTCCTAATAAGGCCGATATTCTTAAAAAATTTCTTCTATTATTTTCCATGATTTTGTATTTTAATGCTATCAAAGCTATGCAATAATTCATAAAAAAACGCAAACTTTTTGGGTTTGCGTTTCTAAGTTTATTTTTTGAAAAACTCTATTACTTTTTCAGCCATTTCAAGCCCTATTCTGTTTTGGGCTTCCTTAGTGCTTCCACCTACATGTGGACTTAGCGACACATGTGGATGAGCTAATATATCCATGTTAACCGGTGGTTCTTTTTCAAATACATCAAGACCTGCAAAGGCAACTTGACCTGAATTAAGTGCCACTAACAAATCCGATTCACTTATAACTCCACCTCTTGAGCAATTTATTAAACCAACCCCACGCTTCATTTTAGCCATTTTAGGCGCATCTACAATGGCTTTATCACCCTCGTTGAATGGCACATGAAATGTGATGAAGTCGCTATGTAATACAACTGATTCTTCGCTTACGGTGTTAATGGTTACTTTAATGCGAGAGTTTTGGCCTAATGCTGGTAAGTCTAAACTCAAGTCAATATTGCTAACAAATGGATCGAATGCTAGGACTTTCATACCCAGTCCAACGGCTATTTTGGCTACTTCTTGACCAATTCTACCAAAGCCATAGATACCCATGGTTTTGCCTTTTAACTCGATGCCTTCAGAGGCAATTTTTTTCAAATTCCCAAATTCAGTATTGCCTTTTTCTGGCATAACTCGGTTAGTAATTTGGATAAAACGGGCTCCTGTGAAAATATGAGTAAAAACCAATTCTGCCACCGAAATACTTGAAGATGCAGGTGTATTTACCACTTTAATACCTTTATGTTTGGCATACTCCACATCAATGTTATCCATACCAACGCCACCTCTACCAATCAGTTTTAAATTGGGGCAAGCGTCTATCAAATCCTTGCGCACTTTGGTTGCACTACGTACTAAAATGGCATCGTAATTTTTAAGTTCAGTAGCCAGATTTTCTTGGGCTACTTTTTGCGTTACTACTTCAAATCCTGCTGCTTCTAAAATTGATTTTCCGTTGGCATCAATGCCATCATTTGCTAATATTTTTGTCATTATAAATTGTTGATTGAATTAAATATGTTTTGATGTTAATTTATTTGGTGTCATATAGTTTTTGATGAATTAACAGTGCAACAATTATATTTATTTTTTACTTTCTTCAAATTCTTTCATTGTATCTACCAAAGCTTGCACACTTTCTAATTCTAAAGCATTGTATAGACTGGCTCTTAATCCACCTACTGAACGATGACCTTTCAAACCGCTTAATTTACGTTCTTTGCAAAGTTTCAAAAACTCATCTTCCAGCGATTTGTCGTTTAACACAAAGTTCACATTCATTCTACTTCTGTCTTCGGTAGCAACTGTTCCAACAAACAATGAGTTTCTATCAATTTCAGCGTACAACAAATCTGCTTTGGCTTTGTTGCGTGCTTCCATAGCTTCAAGCCCCATTCCTTTTATCCAACGCAAAGTATGCATACAAACAAATATGGCAAATACACTTGGAGTATTGTACATACTTCCATTGTCAATATGTATTTTATAATCAAGCATAGTTGGAACTTTTCTTGAAGTACGTTTTTCCAAGAAAGATTTTTTAATAATTACTAAGGTTGTTCCTGCTGGTCCCATATTTTTTTGAGCACCTGCATAAATCATATCAAATTTTGTAGCATCAAATGGGCGGCTAAAAATATCTGAACTCATATCGCAAACCAATGGTACACCATTGGTTTCAGGAAAGTCAAACATTTCGGTTCCATAGATGGTATTGTTACTTGTACAATGGAAATATTTTACATCTGATGTGATCTTATAGTCTTTTGGTAAATAAGAGAAATTTTTGTCTTCACTTGAAGCTAGCACATCCACGTTACCAAACATTTTTGCTTCTTTAATAGCTCTTCCAGCCCATACACCTGAATTTATATAAGCTGCAGTTTCGTTTTCACCCAAAAAATTCATAGGTAACATATCAAACTGAAGACTAGCTCCACCTTGTAAAAATACTACTGCATAATCATCATTTAATCCAAGTATATCTTTCACCAATTGGCAGGCCTCTTCAACAACGGCTTCGTATTCTTTACTACGGTGACTAACTTCAATTAAGGATAATCCAGTACCTGCAAAGTTTTGCAAAGCCTCTACACTTGCATCGATAGCGGCCTGAGGTAAAATGGCCGGTCCTGCTGAAAAATTATGAATTTTGCTCATGGTGTGTTATTTAAATGAGCATCAAAGTAATAGTCGTATATGCTAATAACCAAAATTTGTGTAATAAATTTGTCCATAATCTAATTCACATACCTTAACAGGATTATTTTTGCGTTATTTGTACAAAATTCAATTCATGAAAAAGCTATTTCTACTACTGATAATTACCTTTACTTTGCCATGCATGGCCCAAAGAAAAGCACAGCAGCTTGACGAACAGCAGTCTGACGAACAAGCAAAAATTGAGCAATACGAGGGTGCTAAGAAGTCATCCTTTGCCGACAAGTTATATTTTGGTGGTAATTTGGGTGGTGGTTTTTCTACTGGTTATTCCTTATTTCTAATTCAGCCCATTGTTGGCTATAAGTTAACAGACAACTTTTCTGTGGGGGTTGATCCACTGTATATTTATTCGTCCCAAACCTATGAAGTATCAAATGGAGTAAATACATTTAAGCGTGAACTAACTAACCATGTTATTGGTCCTGGTGTATTTGCAAGATATAATGTAATTGAAAATATTTTCGCTTACACTGAATACCAAGGAATCAGTTTTAAAACACCTGTTTATGATAAATACAAGGCTGATTTTGTAGATAAGACATTTTGGAATAATAACTTATATCTAGGAGGAGGATATTCTTCAAATGGCTCTGGAAGCGGAACCTACATAATGCTACTTTACAATGTGCTGTATGATTCCAAAAATACGTTTTATGGACGTCCTTATGATTTTAGGATTGGATTTTTATTTTAAAAATGAATACCCAATTGGTCTAAAAATATCAAAACTACTTTTGGTTTGAGAACAATAGTAAATGCAATACCATACACCGCACCCCAAAAATGTGCATCGTGGTTAACATTGTCTACTTGCTTTTTGTCCATATAATATGAGTAAAACAAGTACAATACTCCAGCCAATATACCTGGAATAGGAATAAAGTAAAGATATATTTTGGCAAATGGTTGGAACAAAATGGATGCGAATAAAACAGCTGATGTAGCCCCTGATGCACCTAATGAATTATAACCTGAATGATTTTGGAATTTATAGTAAGTGGGTAAATTGGCTGCGAAAATAGATGAAATGTAAAGCATTAAAAAGGTAGTTATAGCAATTTCGCCAAATATCTGTTGGTAATAATACTCAACTATATTTCCAAAACTATAAAGCACAAACATATTCACTAAAAGATGCATCCAATCGGCATGAATAAAACCTGATGACACCAACCGATACCAATCCTTGCTGCTTTTGGTTTGATAGGGATTTAGGATCAATTTATACATGGCATCAGGATTGTAAAATGAAAAAATACTCAATGCCGATGTGAAAATTATAATAATTAAAGTAATACTCATTTGAAGATTGAAAATATTGTGCAATGTTGCAACTTTATATTTCATTATCAAAATGCCAAAAATTGGAATATTATCAGACACACACGGATACATTGATTCAAGTCTCTTTACTTTTTTTGCTGATTGTGAGGAGATTTGGCACGCAGGTGATTGGGGAACGGCTGATACAGTGAAGCAGTTAGAAAATTTCAAGCCCATACGTTCTGTTTACGGAAATATTGATGGACAGGATGTTAGATTGATTTATCCTGAAGTTAATCAGTTTACTTACCAATCACTTAATGTTTGTATACTTCACATTGGCGGTTATCCTGAAAAATATTCACCTCTTTTTAAAAAAATCCTAAAAATGTCAACACCAGATATCATGATTTGTGGACATTCTCATATTTTGAAAGTAATGCGTGATAAAAAAAATAATTTAATGCATCTTAATCCGGGAGCGGCTGGAAATCATGGTTTTCATCAAATTTGCACAGCCATTAGGTTAAATATTTACGAAGGCAAATTATCTGATTTGGAAGTGTGGGAGAAAAAAAGATGAAAATATGATGCAACCCATTTGAATTTGATATTGACATACACATAAATATTGCTATTTTGCTAACCTGAAATTAATTAAATATGAAAAATATAATTATTACTCTAAGTGCTTTGATTGTGTTCTGCCTTGGTGCCAGTGCACAAACCCTGAAATGCGGAACCACACAGTATAATCAGTCGTTGAGAGACCTTAATCCTGATGAATACATCAAACAAAGAAACCAATTTGAACAAGGTTGGGCCCAATATCGCGAAATTCATAAGGATGAGATAAAGTCAACCATTCTTAAAAAAAGCGCGCAGCCTAAATATATTATCCCGGTGGTAATTCACATTATGCACAACTATGGCTCAGAAAATATTTCTGATGCGCAAGTGCAGGCTACTATTAATCTTATGAACGAGTTTTATAAAGGCAATAAAGCAAAAAATGTTCGCCCAATTTTCCAACATTTGATAGCGGATTGCAGTGATATAGAATTCAGATTAGCAAAGAAAGACCCTCAGGGAAATTGCTCAACAGGTATTACGCGTACGCAAACAGAACAAACATCTAATGCAAACAATGAAATAAAAAAGTTAATTTGCTGGGATACCAAAAGATATTTAAATATTTGGGTGGCTTCTTCGGTACTATCTGGTGGTAAGGCTGTGGGTGGATTTGCTCAATTTCCTGTTGGTTTCAGTCCTGCTAATACGGATGGTATTTTGCTAGTTGCAGATCAATTTATAAGTGATGGGACCGGTGCGCATGAAGCAGGTCATTGGTTTGGTTTATCTCATCCATTTGAAGGGGATAGTTGTGATATCAATGGTGACAATATTTTTGATACCCCTCCAACTTATTTTACCTATAGCACAAATCAAGTGAACACAGGTAGAGGCAATAAATGTGGCTCATCTCTTTACAATACATGTTCTACTGATAATCCAGATTTACCTGATATGCAAGAAAACATTATGGATTATTTTGGTGGTCCTTGTTCTAGTACAATGTTTACATTGGAGCAAAGAGCAAGAATGTTTTATTCATTAGAATACTATAGAAGACAATTGTGGGCAGCTGATAATTTAGCTAGAACAGGTGTTTTGGAAACTACAACACCATGTGCACCAATCCCATCATTTGGTATAACCTTAAACAATGTTTCTACATCAACTACAGCTTGTGCTAATAACTCTTTCACTTTCCGTCAAACCTCATATAATGGTACTGTATCTTCAGCTGAATGGACTTTTGATGGTGGTACACCCAATACTTACACAGCTTCAACTAGCTCTGCCCTTAGTACTGCCACACCTGCTATTACCTATGCCACTCCTGGAACCTATGACGTAAAATTAAAAGTAACTGGACCTGCAGGCACAAGAGATACAGTCTATAAAAACTATATTACCATATTGCCAGCAATAGCTACTTTGCCTAGAAATGCATATACTGCAGATTGGGATTACTTAAACAATTATCAATCGAATGGGTGGTATTTTGAAAACCAAAATGCATCAACTAGATTAACTTGGGTTAGAACGCCTGTTCCATACTCCGGAAATTACAGCATGATGTTGCCAGTTAACCCAAGTGCTATTCAAACAAGCTTCTATTTTATTTCGCCTTCTTTCAACTTGTCAGGTGCTGCCGCTCCTTACTTCAAGTTTAAGTATGCTTTTGCACAAGGAACATACTCACCATTGTCAATTACTGCATCTCCTGATGTTTTAAGAGTTTCTTATTCTATAGATTGCGGAAAGTCGTGGACATCTAAAAAGGTAGTTTCAGGGACCACACTTTATACAGCTACTAATGGTACTTCAGCTGCTTCACCAATTCCTTATACAAGCTATTTTGTACCAGCTGATCAAAGCAAATGGAAAGAAGTAAAATTAGATGGAGCCTTAATGCCTGCTGGTGCTGCATTAAATAATGTGAAATTTAGAATTGAATTGGCTTACGAAGGTGGAAATAACTTCTACATAGATGAAGTTCAAGTTGGTTTAGCTTCTAGCATCAACAATGACTTATTAAAAGAACAATTAGGTTTCAACTTATATCCAAATCCATTTAACTCATCTGCTACATTATCTTATAGCTTAAATACTAAAGAAAATGTTGAAGTGGCTATTTTTGACATTGCAGGCAAACAAATTGCTACACTAAGCAATGGTATGCAATCAGAAGGTAAGCATGAGTTACAGATTAATAAATCTGACTTGAACCTAAACAGTGGTATTTACTTCATCAAAATGATGGTAGGAGAAAATACATTAACTCAAAAAGTAGTATTAAACTAAAATCTGACTTCTTCCCGATTGAGGATTAAATCGGTTAACATTGTTAAAGTCTGAATTTGTTTAATTATGAAAAAAATAATTATAACTTTCAGTTTATTGTTTGTGTTATGGCCGTTCGCCATAGCACAAACAAATAAATGTGGCACAGACTACTACAACAGCCATGAGCTCTCCTCCAACCCCGAGCAATCTCGCTTATTAAGAGCTCAATTTGACCAAGGCTGGTATAAATACCTTGAAACCCACAAAGAAGAAATAGCTGCTAAAAAACTTCTAAAAACATCTCATCCTAAATACATCATTCCTTTGGTGGTGCATGTGATGCATAATTATGGTTCAGAAAATGTTTCTGATACGGTTATTAAATCAGTCATTTTGATATTAAATAATTATTTTAAAGGTACTTATGCCAAAAATGTAAGAAGTATCTTTAATGATTTGGTTGCTGATTGTAGCGAAATAGAATTTAGATTAGCTAAAAAAGACCCTGAAGGCAACTGCACTAATGGAATAACCCGTACCCAAACCAAATTTACTAATTATGCAAATGACAATGTTAAAGATTTGCAACATTGGGATTGCAAAAAATACTTGAATATTTGGTTGGCTGCAAGTGTAATAAGTAATAACAAAGTGGTTGGTGGTTATACCCAAATGCCTTTTGGTAACAAGCCTGATTCAACGGATGGAATGTTAGTTGTTGCAAGTCAATTTGTTACAGATAACACAGCTGCCCATGAAGCTGGTCATTGGTTAGGCTTGTGCCATCCTTTTGAAGGTGATAGTTGTGACTTGTTGGGTGATGGGATTTTGGATACACCGCCTCATTTTTATAATCCACATGATGCATTCGGAGGTGAATTTGGAAATCAATGCGGTAATATTCTTTTTAACTCTTGTACAAATGACAATCCGGACCTTCCTGATTTACAGGAAAATATAATGGATTATTTTGAAGGTCCTTGCGCAGGTGTAATGTTTTCATGGGGGCAGAAGGCTCGTATGTTGTATACCTTAGAAAATTATCGTTCTACCTTTTGGAGTGAAGAAAATCTCATCAGAACTGGAGTTTTGGATGAAGGCACACCTTGTGCTCCTATTCCCTCATTTGGCATAACACTTAACCAATTTTCGAATGCTAACATCACTTGTGAAGGCAATTCTTATACTTTTCGTCAATGTTCATACAATGGACTTGTAACCAAAGCAGAATGGACTTTTGATGGAGGAAATCCTAGTACTTACATGGCTTCTGATAGTGTTAGTTTGGTTAAAGCCACTCCTTCAATCTTTTACAATATAGCAGGTGATTTTGATGTGAAACTCAAAGTGAGTGGTCCTGCAGGATCTCGCGATACCGTATATCGAAAATACATTCATGTTGAGCCTAAAATTCCAGTTATACCCAAGAATGCCTATCAAGCTGATTGGGATTATTTGAATGATTGGGAAGCTAACAATTGGTATTTTGAGAATGAAGACCCATATACCCCATATCAATGGCAAAGAGTAAATGTTCCATACTCGGGCAGTCACAGCATGCTATTAACCGTTAATCCTGAAAATATTCAAAAGAGCTTTTATTTTATTTCACCTTCATTTAATTTGTCGGGTGCATCTGCTCCTTATTTTAAATTTAAGTATGCTTTTGCTCAAGGTTCTTATGAACCTCTGTCCATAACAAATTCGCCTGATGTGTTAAGAGTAGCATATTCTATAGATTGTGGTAAGTCGTGGACGAATAAAAAAATAATTACTGGATTGTCTCTTTATACTGCTAAAAATGGCATGATAAACACTTCACCAATTCCCAACACCAGCTATTTTGTTCCAGCCGATTCTAGCAAATGGAAAGAAGTAAAATTGGATGGGTCTTTAATGCTAAACGCTTCGGATCTTACAAATGTTAAATTTAGAATAGAGTTGGCATATGAGGGAGGCAATAATTTTTATTTGGATGAAGTACAGGTTGGATTAGCTACTTCAATAAACAATCATTTATTGAGTGAGCAGATAGGTTTCCAAGTGTTTCCAAATCCATTCAGTGAAACTTCAATCATTAAATACAATTTGAATCAGAATGAAGAAGTAGATTTGACTTTGTATGATATTACAGGGAAACAAATTTCAAATATTTTTTCAGGATCACAGATTCAGGGTAGACATGAAGTGATTATAAATAGAGCAGATTTAGGTTTGAGTAATGGCATTTACTTTATCAAAATGAGGGTAGTGGATAGCCAATTGCTTCAAAAGATTGTTCTCAATTAAAATCATTTTGGTTTGATAATCAGTAAAAATCCTGCCTTTATGCAGGATTTTTTTATTTATAAGCATAAAAATTTGGTCAAAATAAAGCATAGCCTTACTTTCGCAGATGGAGAGTTGGCAGAGTGGTCGATTGCGGCAGTCTTGAAAACTGTTGTCTGTAACAGGACCTGGGGTTCGAATCCCTAACTCTCCGCCAGTAGCAATACAAAACAAATCAAAAGCCTGTAAATCGTAAGATTTACAGGCTTCTTTGTTTTTACACCTTTTTAATCCATTCATTTTTTCGCATATCTGAGGGGGCAAATTCGGGTACCCTAATTTTAAAAAATCAGGGTAACCGAATTCTTCCGTAACACATGTACAGCAAGGGGTTCAGAAAATGAACATCTTGTTTCAAGTGTCTCCAATTTCTAATTTTACAAACGCAAAAGGTCACCACAGATGCAAACAAAAATCTCCATTCTCTTTTACGCAAAGAGAGCCAAATCAACCAGTGATGGGTTAGTTCCCATTTATTTAAGAGTTACCGTGAACGGGCAACGCATTGAACAATTAATATAAACCTGAGTTCGGTTTAAGCAGCTA
>JBBALJ010000071.1:0-15470 GCA_040403075.1 Bacteroidia bacterium | reverse complement strand
GAGCAGCTACTCCTCAAGTGGCAGTTTATGCTATAGGTACTACAGGTAAATCAAACGATTATAATGTTTTTAGAAATAACAATATATACAATTTCAATGGTACTTTTAATAGCAGTGGAACTTTAAACCAAAGTTCATTCGGTTTGTATATAGATGGAAACAACAATAGTTATTCAATAGATAGCAATAGTTTCTATCAAACCACTGCTCGCCAGCAGGTATCAGGTGGCAGCACAAATATCATTTCAGCTGTTTATGTAACAGCTGTTTCTGGAACCACCAAGGGTGTTGATTTTTCAATTACGGGAAATTATATTGGTGGAAGTGCTCCTCAATGTGCTGGCGCTCCGATGAGTTACAATCCAACAACTTTAGCAATTGCAAATCCACAGTTAATCTATGTTGATTTAGGTATTACTAGAGTTTCAAATATTCAAGGTAATATCATTAATAATTTCCAAGCTGTTTCAAACGGTACAGCTAATCATTACATAATTAATATTTTCGGAGGTAAAGTTAATGTTGGTACCATCACACCAAATTATATTGGAAGTCAAACTTCTACAGGCAGTATTATCATGGGAAGTGGGGCAACTACAAATTTCTTTATTGGTATAGGCACAGGAAGCACTACAGCTGCTGCCTACGACACAATTAGAATTCAAAATAATTTCATAGGAGGTATGGAAACTAATATCAATAGAGCAAGTTCATTTATATCAGGTATGAGTCTTCGTGGAATTGATCTTGCTGCAAATACATCTGGATTTTACTTGGTTAATAATAATACCATTGGTGGTACAGTAGCCAATAGCATGATTCAAAAAAGTAATAACTCTGTTGTAGGTATCTTCTGTAGAACCACCTCTGCTGGAACATACGTTCATCAAATTAACAATAATATCATACGCAATTTGACATCTAATTATGCAAATACTGCAGCTACTTGCTTAGGTATTGCAACATCAGGGGCGCATTCGGCACAGATTAAAAACAATAGCATTTCATATTTAACAGGTTCTGCTACTGCAACAACTACAGGCGCAACGGCCTCTCTAATTGGAATGTCATTAGCTGGCTCTGGCACAAATGGAATTACGGTTGATAACAATACGGTTCATACATTAATTTCTACTGCAAATCCTTCAATTGGTATCACCATGAGTGGTATGATGATTTCAGGCCCTGTGACAGGAACAAATGTTGTTACAAGAAATATTATTCACTCGGTAATGGCCGGAAAATCTGGCTCTACCATCAATGGAATAGATGTAGTAGCTGGTGCTTTCACATATGCAAATAATATGATACGTTTAGGTATTGACCAAAATGGTTCTAATATGACTAGCACTTTAAACCTTAGAGGTATTAATGAAATTGCTGGAACAAATAACTATTACTTCAATACTGTTTATATAGGTGGTTCAAATGTGGCTGCAGGCGCAGATTACACTTTTGGATTTGCAAGTACAGTATCTTCAGGAACCCGAAATATTAGAAATAACATCTTTTCAAATAAGAGATCTAGTGTTTCTGGTTCGATTGCTAAGCATTACTCAATTTCTCTTGCTAACGCAACTGGCTTAACTATTAATTACAACAACTACTATACTAATGCGGCACCACTTGGTGTATTTAATTCGTTAGATGCAACAGCTTTATCAGATTGGAAAACTGCAACCGTGCAGGACGTGAACTCAATTACAGAAAACCCAATATTTGTTTCTGGCAATGGAACTAACTCTTCGGTAGATATGCATATCGTGCCAAATTCAATTTCATTAATGGAATCGGGTGGGGTTAATATTTCTGGATATGCAACAGATATTGATGGAGATGTTAGACCAGGACCTGTGGGTTCAACCAATGGTGGTGGAACAGCTTCTGATATTGGTGCAGATGAGTTTGATGGAGCTTTGTTCCAATTAAATGTAGGTGCTTTAGCACTTGCATCTCCAAGTGGTTCTTGTGCTTCATCAGGCAAAACGGTTAGCATTAGAATTAAAAACTATGCTAGCACCCAAGCAATAGACTTTTCTCAAAACCCTGTAGTGGTTACAGCTAGTGTAAGCGGAACCAATGCAACTACTTTCAACCCTGTAACGTTAACAACAGGAACATTAGCTCCAGGCGCTACTTTAGATGTGGTAATGTCTAACAATTATGATATGAGTGCGCTGGGAACCTATACATTTAACGCAAGTACAATATTGTTTGGCGATGCTAATTCATCAAATGACGCAATGTCTGCAACAGCTATCACAACCACTAATTTAACTGTTGGAAACAATACATCTAGCGTTACTCAAATTTGTAGTTCAAATGGAATTCCTACTTTAACAACAACAGCTACTGGAGGAAATGTTCAATGGAGACAATCAACGGTTAGTGCAACTGGACCATGGACAAATGTGGGCAGCAACTCTCCTACTTATACACCAAGTAATCCTATAACAACAACCACCTATTACTCTGCATTGATCTCATGTAATTCAACTACCATCTCTGCAGGAGATACCGTAACTGTTCAAATACCTGAAATTTTATCATTCTCAGGTAGTACTACTTGTGCCAATACAAATGCATCTTTAAGTGCCACACCAAATAACTCACAAGTTATAAATTGGTATACTAGTGCAAGTGCCACTGTTCCAGTTGCTACTGGAAATACATACAACCCAGTAGTAACGTCAACCACTACTTTTTATGCAAGTGCTGCGACCACACAAAACGTATCAACAGCCACTTCAGGTGGAAACACATGGAATCAAAATACAACTTTAGGTGCATTTGACAGAAATACCAGTAATCAATGTGCGGTGTTTGATGCATTAAAGGATATTACAATTTCTACTTTGGATATTTATCCATTTGATCCTGCTGGAACTACCTTTACTATTCAGGTGAGACAAACAAACACTTCGGGAACATTAATTGCAAGTTATACAGGTGTAACCTCAGTACAAAATACTACAAGTCCTACTGTTGCTCAAACTGTGCCTGTTAATTTCAACATTCCTGCTGGAACAAACTATGTAATTGCATTTACAGCTAACCCTGCTTGTTGGAGAGGAGGCTCATTTGCATTCCCTTATCCTTTTGTTGTTTCAGGTTTATTAAACTATAAAGCTGCTGGATTTGGAACAGCTGCATCAGGTACGACAACTAATTTATTGTATTACTTCTACAACTTAACAGTTTCTTCGGCTTGTGAAAGTGCAAGACAACCAATTGTGGCAACTGTTTTAACAACACCTAGTGCACCAACTGGCTTATCAACTGTAAGTAAAACAGGCAGTACAATAAATGTATCTTGGAGTGCTGTTTCAGGCGCATCTTCATATAGTTTAGATGTAGCAACTGACACTGGATTTACCTCAATGGTTTCAGGTTATAACAACTTAAGTGTTTCAGGAACTAGTGCATCAATTACAGGATTAAGTCCTTTAACCCAATACTATGTAAGGGCTAGAAGTGAAAACGGAACTTGTACCTCTCTTAATTCGTTAAGACTTAGTGAAACTACCAATGCAAATAATGTGTCTATTCAAGTATCTGCATTCATACAAGGACTATACATGGGATCTGGCGCAATGACAGCTGCTCCATTCAATGCAAATGGTGTTAGTCAAACAACCTTGGCAGATACTATTACAGTAGAATTGCATAACAGTGCTACACAAGCATTGGTTTATAGTGCTACAGGTCTATTAAGTACCAGTGGTGTTGCAAATGTTATATTCCCTGCTGGCGCTATTGGTGGTAACTACTATATTGTAGTTGCTCATCGTAATTCAGTTGCCACATGGAGTGCAACACCAGTAACCATTGCTTCAAATGGCACTTCCTATAACTTTACTAACGCTGCTTCTAAAGCTGCTGGAAATAATTTAGCGGATTTGGGTAGCGGTATATTCGGTATTTACACTGGAGATATTAATCAAGATGGTTCAGTTGATTTTAATGATTATCCTGGATTAGACATTGCAAGCTCTGCTGGAATTTTAGGTTATGATGCTAATGATTTGAATGGTGATGCATCAGTGGATTTTAATGATTATCCAATGATTGACATTAACAGTTCAAATGGAATTATTGTAGTAACTCCATAACATAGAATTTAATTTTTGAAAAATCCCTTCTCTGCATGCAGAGAAGGGATTTTTTTTGCTACTATTATTAAAAAAATGTTTTTTATCATACATTAAATCTAATTGCCTCAATATCAAATTATTATTTTCATGTAGCTACATGTTTACAATTTAATATTACTACCTGACATATTTTGACAGCAAATTCAACTACAAAAAGAATGAAAAATCAAAACTATCTAAAAGCAATTCTATTGCTAATGCTATTTTTTTCCCAGAGGGCATTCAGCCAAATTTCTGGAACACTCACCATTCCTGGTTCATACGCAAGTATAGCAAATGCTGTTTCAGCTTTGAATACCAATGGTGTAGGTGCGGGTGGAGCCACCTTTAATGTGGCCGCTGGATATACAGAAACCATTACAGGAACCATTGTTCTTACTGCAACTGGTACTTCAAGCAATCCAATCATTTTTCAAAAATCCGGCTCTGGTGCAAATCCTCTAATTACATCGTACACAGGTACACAAACAGGAACTGCCACTCCTGATGGTATGTGGGCTATTGCCGGGGGTGACTATATTACCATTAATGGAATTGACTTAATTGATAAAGTAGCTAATACTACTGCAACCACTACCATGGAATATGGTTATGGATTATTTAAAGCATCTGGAACAGATGGCGCACAAAACAATACTATAAGAAATTGTGTGGTTACTTTAAATAGAGTAAATAATGTTGCTTGGTTGACTGTTGGTGGCAATGGATCTATCGGTATTACTGTTAACAATACTACCTATAATGCATCATCTACCAATATAACGGTAACAGCCGCAACTGGTAGTAATTCGTTTAATAAATTTTATTCTAACACCATTCAAAATTGTAATTCAGGAATTGTGTTTCATGGTTTTGCAGCAGCATCTCCTTATAATTTAGCAGATACTTTAAATGATGTGGGAGGAAGTTCTTTAGTAACAGGAAATACAATTATTAACTTTGGTGGTGGAACTTCAACTCCTACTACTAATCCTGCGGTTGGAGTAAATGTTAGAGACCAATGGGGTTTCAATCTTTCATACAATACCATTAACAATAACACTGGAAGTGGTGTAAATCATACTGCAACAATGCGAGGTATTTATACCACAGCCTCTTCCATAAATTCAAGTATGAATATCAATTACAATACGCTAACAATTAAAGGAGGAGGGACTACTTCGCAAATTTCTGTTATCGAAAACAATGGAGGAATAACAGGTACAAATAATACCATTAACTTAGTAGGTAACAACCTATTGAATTGTGAATATTTGACTGCTACTACAGGTGCTTTTTATGGTATATATAATTTAGCCACTGCCACGAATGTAAACATAACTAACAATTTAGTAAATGGTATAAACTATAGCATTTCAACCTCAGCTGGTTCTGGCGTAATGTATGGTATATTTAATTCTGGTGTAGTTAACAATCTAAATATTTATCTAAACACTGTTAGAAATATTACTAGAACAGGAAATACAGGTGGTAATAGCATAGGAATAATTAATTCTGTAGCTGCTACTAATGTAACTGTTTCAAGGAACACTATTGATACGATTACAACTGCTGGAACAGGTTCAGGCGCCATCCTATATGGTATGCAATTAGCCGGTACTAATCTTAATGCAGACAGCAATAATGTGTCATATTTAAGGGTAACTAAAACAAGTGCAACTTCTGCTATGTACGGGATTTATTACACTGGAACATCTACTACTGAAAATTATAGGTACAATAGAGTATATAATTTAAGTAGTTTAGGAACAGCATCTGTTACATTATATGGTTTGTATAGCACAGGTGGTGGAACAAGAACTATCGCTTATAATAACATATACGGATTAACAGGAGTTGTCACAGTGGCGGGTATAACACAATCTACTGGCTTGCTAAGAATATATAACAACAATATTTATGACATTACAAGCAACACTGCATCCACATTCACTGCCTCAGGAATTACAATTGGTAGTGTAACTGCAGGTACCCAGTTAATTTATAACAACCTAATATCAAGAATCTATGCCCCAACAGCAGTTGCATCTGCCACAACTCCGGCTAATTCAGTATTTGGGATTAATATAACAAATTCTACGGCTAATAATACTTTTGGTATCTATAACAACACTATCAATATTGATGGTACATCTTCTGGAGCCCACTTTGCTAACACTTGTATATTTCATACTGTGAGCGCAACAGCCTCCACTGCAAGCTTAGATTTAAGAAATAATATTTTAGTAAATACATCTACTCCGAGGGGTGCTGGTATTGTTTCAGTTCTCAGAAGATCCGCAGCCACAAGTCTAAATAATTATTCTTTAAATTCAGATAGAAATTTATTCTATACTGGACCAACACTTTTGGCTAAGAGAGGACTTTGTTATGATGGAACTTCTATAGATTCAGTTTTATCTACATTGAAAATAAGGCTATCAACCAAAGATGTTAACTCTATATCAGAAAATCCTAACTTTTTAAATACAACCCAAGGTTCCAATGCTAATTATTTAAAAATTGATGCTACCATCCAAACAAATATTGAATCAGGAGGCAGAAATGTAAGTCCAGTTTCATTTGACTATGCAACCACTGTTAGAGCAGGTAATAATGGATATACTGGAATTGGTGGTGCACCAGATTTGGGTGCATTTGAAGGCGATTATACCGCCAATACTGCTAACAATATGACTTTTGATTCTACAACAGCAGATCAAATAACTGGCAATGTTCCTTTAGGTTCGTCAGATGTTAGAGTGCTTAGAATAAGAATTCATGCATCAAATGCAACAAATGCTTTGGCTGTGACTTCTTTTGATTTTAACACGGGTGCCAGTCAATCACCAACTACTGATTTTTCGAATGCAAAAGTGTATTTTACAAATGCTGATACCACTTTTTCAACTGCTCAACTATTTGGTTCTGTGGTTTCACCTAATGGCACTTTTACCATCAGTGGAAATAAAAAGCTAGGCTCAGGAGTAAATTATTTTTGGCTAACTTATGATATCGCTTCGTCTGCCAATGGTGGAGATGTGGTTGATGCTATGCTTAATAGTGTGGTGGTTGATGCGATAACTCGAACTCCTTTAAATGGAGACCCCGCAGGTTCAAGAGCTTTACAATCGCCTTTAAATGGCAGTTATTTTGTGGGTGTCGGTCAAACTACGCCAAACTATGCAACCATTTCAGATGCATTAACTGATTTAAATGCCTTAGGTGTAAGTGGAGCTGTTACGTTCGTGCTAACAGATTCAGTTTATTCATCTAGCACTTCAATCACTTTAACTAACTTTAAAGGAGCCTCTGCCGCTAAAACTGTAACATTTGTTCCAAATACAGGTGTATTTGCAAGAATTGAATGTACAACTTCAGTTCCAACTATTGACTTAAACTCTGCAAAATATTATGTTTTTGATGGTCGTCAAGGTGGTGTAGGTAGTTTCGTTATCGGAAACAGTTTAGTAATAAGAAACACGACTAGTTTTGGACCAGCTATTCGCTTTATCAACGATTCAAAATTCAATAGAATTTCATATTGTGATTTACAATCAAATAACCAATCAAACGCAGGTACAACGGTAGCGGCAGGTGTGGTTTATTTTGGTACTACAACTGTTGGAGGTCAAGGAAATGATAGTAACACCATCAACTATTGCGATATTCACGAAAACACGTTTGTTGCAGGTACTCCATTGTATGGTATCAATTCTGGAGGATCAACTGCCTTAGCTGCAACCAATGATAATAACATAATTGACAACAATAATATCTACAACTTTATTGATGCTTCGGGTATTGGAACTCCTGGTTCTGGAATTAACTTAGGTTTAAGCAATGCATTTTGGACTATCACTAATAATCATTTATACCAAACTTCAGCTAGAGCCTATTTAGGTACTGGTATAAACCGTGCATTATATATTGTTACCACCACAGGTGCTGGCTTCACCATTACAAATAACTTTATAGGTGGTAGTGCAAGTGATGGCACAGGAACTTATAAAATTACCAACCAACCAACAAGTACAACAGCTCAGTATATTTTAATGGATGTTACCGTTGCAGGTGGAAATGGTGTAGTTGCAAGTTCTATTCAAGGTAATACCATCTCAAACATTAATATCACTGGAGGTCAAAATTCAGCACAAACAGGTGCTTCAATTTTTTCTTGCATTGGTATCAGGGTGTCTGGTGGTAATGTAAATCTTGGAACGGTTACTGGAAATCTAATCGGATCTAGAACAGTAAATGGTGCCATTACATTTAATGGAAATTCTACCACTGCTAGTTCAGGTGGATTTGCTGGAATAAATATTGCATCATCTACAGCTAATTCTACAATTAACGTATCTAACAATATCATTAGTGGTATCACTGCTGGTGGTACTTATGGTGCAGAAATTTATGGAATTGATGTTACAAACGGAGTGTCAACTATGACTACCAATATAACAAATAACATGATTGGTGATTCAACTTTGGCAAATAGCATTTTACTAAATAATAACACCACTGCTTCAGGAGGCTCAGCAAGGATATTAGGATTATATAACAACCTAACATCTGCAGCTACCGTTAACTTTAATAACAATGTTATTGCAAATTTAACCTCTAATAACACAGGTGCTACTACTAAAGGAATTTTAGTTTCAGCACCTGCTGCTGGTGGAACTTATAATGTAAACAACAATTTAATTTACAATATTGTGTCATCATCAACATCAACAGGTACTGGCGGAGGTGCTGGATTGAATGGTATTGTAATGGGTAACTTCTCTTCAGTTGGTGCCAATACTACTTGTAATGGAAATAAAATCCACACATTAATATCAAAGGCGACAAATGCAGCAGTTTCAATTACAGGTTTAGTTTATAGAACTAATAACAGTGGAACCAATACTGCAAAAAGTAATTTAATTCATGGTTTATATTCTGCTACTCAAAATGATGCTGCCTTAATTACAGGTATTGATGTTTCTGATGGAAATGCATCTACAATTAACAATATAGTTAGATTAGGTCTAGATTCAAATGGTGCTTCTATTGTTGGTGCTCCAACCTTAAGAGGTGTTGCTAAAACAGGTGTTGCTGCAACTACAAATGTTAGCAGTATATTATTCAATACTGTTTATATCGGAGGAACAGTTGACAACTCTTTATCTGGTGACACAACTAGAACCTATGCATTCTTTAGAAATGGAACTGGAGCTGATACGGTTGTAAATAATATTTTCTACAATATTAGAACAAACTCTACAGCTGTAGTTGCAAGACATTTTGCAACCGCAATAAGCGCTAACACTGATTTGAGAATGGACTATAATTTATTGAAGGGTGATTCAATTGGATTGTATGGCACTGCATCATACTACACTGTTCCATCATGGAAAAGTGGTTCAAGTGTTGATGCCAATTCAGTATCATCAACAATGGATTTTATCAATGCCACTGGAGATAAAAACTCGATAGATTTGCATGTAAATGCATCTATTGCAACAGCAGTTGAAGCCTATGGTATAGCAGTAAATGGAACAGGAACTACTTTGGATTATGATGGTCAAACAAGATCTACTTTAACACCACACGACTTAGGTGCTGATGCTGGTAACTTTATAGCTAAAGATGTTGCTGCACCTGCAATTTCATACATTGCTATCCCTAGCGACCAATTTACAAACGACAGAACCATTACAGCAACCATTTCGGATGCTACTGGTGTTTATTTAACTGGTGCTTTCAGACCTAGGGTTTACTTTAAGAAATATACTACAGGTACTTGGTATTCAAATGTTGGTAGTTTAACTGCTGGTACTGCCACAAATGGAACATGGCAGTTTACTGTAAGTGCTTCTACAATGGGTGGTTTAGTGGCTACTGACACAGTTTATTATTTTGTAACAGCTCAAGATATTACAAGTTCAAATAACCTTGGTTCTTACCCTGGTGGAATTGAAGGCATTGATGTAAATAGTATATCTACCTATCCTACACCTTTTGGATTTAATATTAAACCTATAATTTCTGGCTTATATAATGTTGGTCAAGGAAATTCATTTACTACCTTAACAGGAACAGGTGGATTTTTCAACTTTATTAACAACTCAGTTATGTCTGGAAATGTAACAGCTAATATTTCAAGCGATATTGAAGAACCAGGTTTGATTGAATTGAATCAACTTACACAAGCTGGAGCCGGTGGATTTACTCTAACCATATCTCCTGATGCAGCCAACTTGAGAGTTCTTTCAGGTAATGTTACCACTGCAAATTCAGCGTTAATTAGATTAAATGGTGCTGATAGAGTAATTATTGATGGCAGTTATAATAACAGTGGCAAGTATTTAAGAATTATGAACAGAGCAACTACTGCTGGTACTATTAACTTGTATAATGATGCTAAATATAATACCATAGCAAATTGCTATATTCAAGGTGTAAATAATAGTCAAACATTTGGTATGTTAAACATAGGAACAGCTGCTACAAGTGGAACAGGTAATGACTCTAACACCATAATTGCATGTATTTTTAGTGATACTACTGGTAGTGCAATGACCAATACAACTGGAACAAATAAACCATCAGCTGGTGTTTATTCTCAAACATCAAATACACTAATTGGTAATGATGGAATAATTGTTTCTAATTGCGAGTTTAAAAACATCAGATTCTTTTCAGTAAATATTACTACTACGGGTGGAGATTATTGGAATATTAACAACAATGCTATTTATGCAGACAACGACAGTAGTTTTGTATCTCCAACATTTATTTATTTACAAGGAGGAGGAGGACATATTGTTCGCAAAAATAGCATTGGAGGATCAGCACCTGATAGAAGTGGAGCACCCTATATTTTTAGGGCAAACAGTTTTGTTAAACCATTATTTTTAGCAAGTGCTTCAAGCATTCCAACGACAATTGATAGTAATACCTTCGGGAACATGTCATCACAGGGATCTCCGGGAGGAAGTGGCATTAACTATATTATGCATATTTCTGCCTCTAATGCTAATACCATTGTGAAAAATAATATTATCGGTGGAGGATTCAATCCATGGGATACTATTTCAGCAAATGGAAGTTTATATGGATCATTCCTATCTTCTCCATGTACTTATTCTAATAATATAATTGGAAACCTTTACAATAAATTAATTGGTGGTACAGGTTATATTGCAGGTATAAGTATTAGTACAATCTCGGGAACTGCCAATGTTACGGATAATATTGTTAGAGATATCATTCATCCTTTTAGTACAATATCATACGGAGGTCCTCAAGGTCCAATAGGTATTTATGTACTTCCTGGTTCTACAGATGTTATTAATATTGAAAGAAATACTGTGTATAATATTAGTGCATTTACTGGTGGACTTTTAGCTAAAGGGATTGCTGTTGGAACTTCTGCATCAAACGTAGTTAAAGTAAATGCTAATAAAATTTATAATATTAGTGTTAATGCTACTAATTCATTGGCTTATGCTGCTGGAATTTTTACCTCATTGTCGGGCACAAACACTTACACTAATAACCAAATTTCTATAGGAACAGGTTCGAATAAAAGAGCGATTGGATATTTCAATGTAAGTACCGCCAATGCAAATTATTTTTATAATAATAGTATTTTCATCAATGGAATGGGTGATACCACAAGTTATGGAATATACAACCAAGGTGCTGGTAGCATTGATGCTGTAAACAATTTGATTTATAACAAAAGAATAGGAAACAGAAATGTAACAAAGAATTTTGCCATTGGCTCTTCAACAGTTGCACTGAATTCAAATACTCAGAAATACAATTCTTTTGTTCTCAACGACACTGCTCAAGTTTATGAAATTGGAACAAATCCATTTGGTTGGACTTCATTTAACAATTTGTACTCTTCGGTTTATAACACAAACTGGCTAGGATCAACCAATACAGTTTTAGCTGACCAATTGTTTACAGATACAATTAATAACCTAAGCATTATAACCGCTAATCCAGAATCATGGTACGTGAATGGAAAAGGCATTGCCCTAAGCAACGTAACAAGCGATTTTAATGGTAATGCACGTTCAACTAGCATTGCAGGTGGCTCTACAGATATTGGAGCTGTTGAATTCAATACCAATTCTACTCCTCCTTCTGCAATAGAAAGTGCCGCCCCAG
Organism: Bacteroidia bacterium; assembly: GCA_040403075.1. Classification (GTDB taxonomy): domain Bacteria; phylum Bacteroidota; class Bacteroidia; order UKL13-3; family UKL13-3; genus RGVD01. Next base: position 3,171 of record JBBALJ010000071.1, on the reverse strand, counting down.
TAACTGGAACAACGACTACTTATACTTTTGCAAATCGTCAAATTGCATCCATTGAATGGGGTCCAAATGGAACTGTTCCAACAAGCATATATATTAAACATTATACTGGTTCAGTTTCACCAAGTTTGAATCCAGTTATGAAAGCTTATAATGGATATTATGCCATATCTCAAGTTGGTGGCGTAGGATTTGATTATAACCTTACGCTTAGTTATGACTCTGCTATGTTTGGAAATATTCCTAGATTTAATCAAACAAAAATGGCTATGTTTAACTCAGGATCATGGTCAAAATTAGCAGCAAGTACACCTAATAACATTTCAGGTCAATTAGCCGGAAATACGGCATTGGCTGCAAACACATTGCCTGCAATTTTCACAGTTTCTGACACCACAACCATTCCTCCTTCGAACGTTAATTTTACCATTAATGCATTTATACAAGGACTATACATGGGATCTGGAGCAATGACAGCTGCGCCATTTAATGCAAATGGCGTTAGTCCAACCACTTTAGCTGACACTATCATTGTTGAATTACATAATAGTGTTACACAAGCATTGGCATACACCACAACTGCGTTATTGAGTACTTCCGGAACTTGTACTGTAAGCCTACCATCTTCAACAAATGGAAATAGTTATTATATAGTATTGGTACACCGCAATTCTATTGCCACTTGGAGTGCAACACCTGTAACCATGGCAGCAAATGGGTCTTCTTATAACTTCACAAACAGCGCCTCTAAAGCAGCTGGCAGTAATTTAGCTGATTTGGGTAGCGGTATATTCGGTATTTACACGGGAGATATTAATCAAGATGGATCGGTTGATTTTAATGATTATCCAGGATTAGACGTTGCGAGTTCAAATGGAGTATTGGGTTACGATTCTAATGATTTGAATGGAGATGCCTCAGTGGATTTTAACGATTATCCAATGATTGACATTAACAGCTCAAATGGAATTATTGTAATAACTCCATAAGTAATTTTTTCAAAACCCAAAAAGCCCATTTAACCGAAGTTAAATGGGCTTTTTTATTTATGTCATTAGACGACTTCTTTCATAATTGAATGTCTTTTGCGAATCAAGATTCCGATGCATAGGAGCTGAATCGAAGTATCAAGAATAATGAAAGCTATAGAAAATGTTTCTAAAACTAACATCTATCTGTTTGATATTCTTTTCCTCTTTTATAAACCAAAATCTGAATTAATTCAATTAGAATTAATTCATTTTCAAACCTACACCTTCTAACATTTTAAAATTAGAAAAAGGTGCTTCGTGGCTCAGCATAACGAAGGTAGAAATGACAAGCATATTGAAAACAAAAAGGCTAATACAATTATTCTATGTTGTATTTCAATCCTGATATATCGGGACAAAATACTTCTTCTGATTAAATGGAATCAAGAATTATAAAAGTTATTTGATAAGCTAAAGTTAGAATTTTTTATAAATGTCTATTAAAGGTGAAACCTAACAACAAAAAATATACTTATTGATTATTTGATTTAAACAAACGGGTTCCTATTAATTCATCATAACCCCATTGCTGGTTTTTGGAATACACCAAAATCAAATACTCATTTTCGGTTTGAAAATGATTGCCCTCATAGGGTGTTTCATCTGGTTTTCCATCAGTTCCTTTAGTGGCATAACAATACTCATATCGGCCCTGTTTCAAAGACATTTCCAATTCATACCTAGAACGATTTCGATTGAAATACATTTTATTATCGGGCAATAATTTCCAGTCTGTGAATTCTCCAAACACATATACATCTTCATCATTCATAGTGCCGGGAGCAGACAAATAAAACTGAGTAAGAGCATAGTCACCATCAATATCACCATTCAATCCATCTTTATTTTGAATAAGTCTTTTGCCATTATAATCGGTGTATTGAAAATATTGATTTGACCCTTTGCTTTCATCTATCATAAGCATCAAATGCACCACACTATCTATCCATTTGGTCCTTACATTTTGGCTATAGGTTCTTAAACTTCTGATATCGAAAAACCTAAACTCGTTTCCTCCATTAAACAAGGTCTTATCTACATAGTTATAGTCCAATTTAGTACCTGTAGAGAACTGAGGCTTCAGTCCTGTCAATGCATTGTCCCATCTGTAATTTTGCAGCACCACAATCTTTATATCTTGCAAAGGATTGGGAACTGTATTAGCATTATACTCAACCGTAAAATTAACCTCCTGCTTTGTAAATCTAAATTCTGCTAATGTGGGAGGATGCGCTGAAGCTTCAATTTGGGTAGATTGATTAACAATCATAAACCTTCTTGTGAGCACCACATTATCTTCATCAAAATTGCGATACACTTTCAGAATATAATTGCCCGCTATGTAAGGTTTAATGGTTTCGTTTGGAAATAATAAATTGTAATGAACATATTTGGTGTAGGTATTGCTCGAAAATTTCCAATCTATAATATTATCAAAGTCCATGCCTCTCATGTATTGATTTTTGTTGAGGTCTGTGGGCTGCCAATTGGCATCACAATGGGTGACGGTGTATTGAAAATTCTCTCTATTTGTTCCCAACACATCAAAGCTAAGCCTTAGTTGTTCGGCAGTGTTCAGGCCTATCATGGCATACCTATCCTCTGAACCTGCTTTAGTAAGTATTACCGTTTTTACATTTGGGTCTAGTATCAGATTATCATTCGCATTTTGAGCAAATAAAAAGGTGTTAGCAAATAAACTAAGTGCAGAAAAAAGCCATTTATATCGCATCATACATTGATAGAAAATAAGATGCCAAGATATTATACTCCTTGCAAAATAAAAATCGAAATGTAAAGGGTGTTGTTTTCGAAACAGCTAAAGATGCTTCACTCCATTGCATTCCGCTCAGCATGACGAAGTGCTACCGTGAGTCATCCTATGTTTGTGAACTGTTAATTAAAAAGAAAAGAATGCTATTTTATTTACCAATAAAATAGAAGAGAAGGAAGGGAGCAAAATTAAGTCACGTCATAGGTAGTTGGATACCGTTCGCAATGCTAATTACCCTTCCTTTTTACTGTTAAACTTGGACAGTTCACTGGGATAAGTATTTAATACGAAGCCCGTATACAGGATAGATAAGTTAACAGCAAATTCTCTTCTAATCTTAAAACAATTAGATTATGGAATCAAAAGTAC
>JBBALJ010000070.1:0-15760 GCA_040403075.1 Bacteroidia bacterium | reverse complement strand
TGGCCAAGAGGTTCATTTATGATGATAGCATTACCCAATCCTTCAGGTGATTTTACTTGTACCTTGTTTATGCCTTTTGAAGGCGAAAACAGCTTTGCTAACTTGAAAACTGAAGAACAAGTAACTGCATTTTTTAAAGAACAAATGCCAGATGCCTATGATATGATGCCAGGTTTGTTGCCAGATTTTTTTGCTAATCCTACTTCATCATTGGTTACGGTGCGTTGCTTTCCTTGGGTAAAAACTGACAAGGTTGCACTTCTTGGGGACGCTGCGCATGCGATAGTTCCATTTTATGGTCAAGGCATGAATTGCAGTTTTGAAGATTGCGTAGTAATGGATGATTGCATTGAAAAATATGGAATGGATTGGAATAAAGTTTTTGCCGAATACCAAAACCTTCGCAAGCCAAATGCGGATGCTATTGCTGATTTAGCCATTCAAAATTATTATGAAATGGCAGATAAAGTAGGCGACAAACATTTCCTTCATAAAAAACATATTGAGCATGATTTAACAGAGCTTTATCCTGATAAATTTAAATCCCAATATGAGCTTACTACTTTTAGTTTAAGTCCTTATAAATATGCTTTGGATCAAGGCAAAAAAAATGATATTTTACTAGAAAAAATTATTGCAGATGGGGCTGAAGAAAAGATAAAAGACCCCAGCTATATGGCTAGCTTGTGGCATTTGATTGAGTAGTTGTTTTACAATATTAATGTAATCTTAGTGCCTTTTCCTTCTTCACTTTCTATATTGATTTTACCGTTTAATAATTCAAGCAATTCGATGATAATAATGTAGCCTATACCGCTGCGGTTGCTGAGTACTTCAACGCTTCTTAGTGCTTTGATTTCTTTAATTCGCATAAGGTTTTCTTTGCTCATACCAGGCCCGTTGTCTTCAATGTGAAGTTGGTACTTTTCGCCTACATGCTCACCGCTTACTTTAATGGTGGTGTCTTGGCAATATTTATTAGCATTTGAAAAGATGTTTTGAATGATTATATTGATAATGGTTGCATCGGTGAAAATAACATCATCATACGAAATATCATTCACAAAAGTATTGCGTTTTTGAGCCGTCATTTCAGCTATCAAATCAAGCTGATCTTCAACCAATGGATTGAGTGCCACTGACTCTTTACTCACTTTAATAAGGTCGTTTTGATAGCGAATCCAATTTAAAATATTTTGTGCGTTGTGGTGCAGTTTGTCAGATGTTGTTTGAATGTCTTTTATGAAATCCATATTCAACATATTGTTTCCTTTAAAAGCATTTTTTGCTGTTATTGAAATGAAACGCAATGGAGTGATGATATCGTGAGAAATAATGCCAATAAGCATGTTTTTAATATCAACAGATTGTTTTAATTTTTTCTCTGAAGCAGATAATTCCTTATTCAGTTCTAATAGGTCACTAATTCTACTTTGTATAGTTTTTTCGAGTTGTAAATTTCTTTGCCTAATTCTAAAAGAAAAAACCCTGACTATTCCTATAATAATTAAAATGGCTAGGCCTATGCATATAATTATGAACCATGTTTCTTCATAAATCCTTTTTTGAATTTGAAACGGAATGTTTTTTGTTACATAATTGTTATAACCTTTTCCCGCTTTTTTTCTTATGTGTAAAATGTATTTGCCTGATGGCAAATTGGGGTAAGAAATACTAAGATTACTATTCTTCAAAAGCAGCCAAGTATTGTTTAGTCCCTCAAGGTTATATTCAAATTGCAGATTCGCATTATTCCCCCAATATGGGCTAGAAATATTAAATATTACTTCATTGAAATCTGATGGGAGAATTAAATTACTCCTTTCATAAATTGTTTTTTTGTCAGAAATAATTTCATCTATAAATATTTCATCTTTAGGTAAGGGGTCGTTTACTTTTAGAGGGTTTAACCAAACCAATCCTTCCATACTTGAAAATGAAAAAAATCCATTTTTAAGCTTTAAACAATTTGGATCGCAGCCGCCATTAAACTCAATATTTTCAAGACCATCTTCTTGCCCAAAATAACTATAATATATATTTCTAGTTGTGTCGCTTAAATAAGAAATGATATCTTCAAAATGTGTTTTGAAAATGCCTCTGTTTGTGCTCATCCATACATAGTTGCTATCATCTAGAATAAAACCATGTACCGACTTTAAGCAATTGTTTGCATCCATTGGCATTTGAGTGAATTTTCCATTTTGGTATACCAAATATCCATATCCGTAGGTACCAATAAAAATCTTATCTTTATATTGAAATAAGTTTCTCACACAGAAGTTTTTTAAAAGAATTTCAGATTTTTTGATGTTGTTAGAAATTGCGATTGAAATGATACCGCTACAGGTGGCTGCCCATATTGTACTATCATCCTTTTTTATCATACAATATGGCGTAGTGTTTTCGCCATAAGGAAGTATTTCTTTATAGGATTTATGATACACATCTTTATATACATATCCAAAGCTTTTTGGTGTACCAACCCAAGTGGTATCTCCATCTTCTAAAAAACTTGTAATACGAGCTTCGGCATCAGATGAAATGTATATGTGTTTTTTTGATTTGATGTCATAACGATAGATCTTTTCTAACAACCCGTACCAAATATTACCTCGCGTATCTTTTAGTATCCCCTCGCTGTTTAGCATTTTGTCTGTAAAACTATAATCTGTAACTTCTTTGAGAGAAAATTTTCTTAAGTTGTATGTCATAATACTAGCACTATCTAGCGCAACTTGCGCATAATAGGAATTGCTGATAGACATGCTATTGTTGTTATAGGTTAAGGTAAGAATTTCTTTTTGTTTGTAGACAAATAATCCACGTGTATCTGTCCCAATATAGTAGGCCTTATTAATGTCGTTATATATTATTTCGTTTACAATACATTTTTCAGGAAGCTTATCAATCACCTCCTGACTAATTATCTTTGTATCCTTTGATTCTAATTTATAAAGCGTTTCTCCTAATTTTATAAATGCAAATTTGTCGGAAATTTTCCAATATAATTTTTCTAAAGTTTTGGTTTTTTTGAAGTACTCGTTTTTTAAAATATCGCCTGTTAATTCTATTTTTTCATATTTTTTTTGGCCTATATTTACTTTAAATATACTCTTATCCTTGTCAAAAAAGAATATTTCGCCTTTAATAAAAAAAGGTTGACTTATTTTTAATTCTTTCGTTGGAATAAATGAGATTAAGGTAGTGTCTTGATAAATATAAAACCCACCCTTACTTATAACTGCGAATTGTGTTTCAGATAATGGAAATACCTTCACTGGATATTGAAAGTAAAGCCAATCCTTATCTTTTTTTTCAAAAATACTTTGAATGTAATTTATTACCTTTACATTTGGTAAAGCTCCCCTTATATATAGGGTTTTACTTTTGCCAACCAAGTGTAATTCATTATCCTTCATTTGGTAAATTCTCCCAAAGATATCGTAGGCTAATATTTCATTTTTAATCGTTTTTGTAAGTCCTTTAATACGATCCGATTCAATTGGTTTTCCATCACATTCTTTATAGGTTTTAAATTTATTCCCATCATATTTCACAATCCCACCTTCAGTAGCTAACCACATGTATCCATGCTCATTCATCTGTATGCCATTGATACTATTTTGTGGTAATCCGTTGGTTGAATTGAATTGCTTTATAACAAAATTCTTTTGTGCATTTAGGTTTCCTATGCCAAATATTGCTAAAAAGAAATATATGAATTGCCTTTGCCTCATACTTTAACTACTGGTATATCTATATACCTCCAAAACATTTCTCATATCCATTACATTTGAAACTCCAAGTTTATTGAAGATTCGTGCCTTATATGTGGCAACAGTGGTAGGTTTTAAATCTAGTTTTAGCGAAATCTCTTTCACACCTGTTCCTTTCAATATGTGGTTCATTACAATTAGTTCCCTATCGGATAAGCTGTCTATTGGACTTTCTGAATTGAATTTCAAATCATCTTTCGACATTCTTTCTTTCAATTGTCTACTAATATATGTCTTTCCAGTTAAGAACAAATCTAAAGCTTCTATAACTTCCGCTTCACTGCTTTGCTTGCTTAAGAAACCTGTTGCCCCCATATCTAGCATTCTCTTTCCATATATTTCCTCAGGGCTCATGGTGTATATTAGAATAGGAATATTAGGATATAGTTTTCTTATTTCGGGCAAATGCTCAATGATGTTGTCGTCTAGCATTTGCATATCAAAAATAAGGTGAGAAAATGCAAATGAATTTAACAAGTTCTTTACGTCTTTTATGGTATCCGCTTCATTAACGTAACAGCCTGTAAAATGCGCATCTAATAAAAATTTTAATCCTCTTCTGATGATGGAGTGATCGTCAGCTATAAGTATGTGATGAGTAAGTGGCATAATTGAAAATTGTAATACTGCAATTTTAATCAAAACTATTATAAATATGGATGCTTTGTTTTTTTACCGGGCTAGGATGGTTTTACAAGCTTGAAAGTTGACCATGCCCTCAGGTTAAAATATTTTAATCTCAAGATATGTAAAAATTCAAGTTATTTTTTTACATAGAAACTCTACGAGGATGTTTGATACACTTGTAAATAAAGCAACCAATTATACAATAAACACCGCCATTTAAACATCTAAATTGATATTTTCATTGTTTATGATTTAGGCTAAATTTATGAATGTTGTAGCAGAAGTATTACAAAAAATATAGGCCAAGCAAGGTGTAGTTACAATTCTACTTTTTTATATGCTTTGTATCTTCAATATTTACAAAACAAAAATTCAACTAAATCAAATAAATATGAATCAATTTAAACAACTACAAACGTTTAAAAGAGGAATTAAAATGACGGCCAAAACGCTGCTCTTTTTAATTGCTCTCATTGCAGGGTTGTCGAGTGCGCAGGCACAGCTGACAGTCACGGTTTCCAATGGTAGTAACACTACTCCTAATTTGGCCTCTTCCTATTCATCTCTTGCAAGTGCTTTAACAGATTTGAGGGCGGTAACTTCGTTTTCAGGTCCAGTAACACTAACTTGTTCGGGTACATCTGAAACAGCACCTGCTGGTGGTTTTCAGATTTTTGATTCCCTTTCAACTGCCACAAATAATCTGGTTATTAATGGTGGAGGTGCAACTATTTTTGCACCCGCTATTGCTTCGGCTGGTGGGGCTGCAACAGGACAAGCAGATGCGGTTATTAAACTAATCGGTTCACGTTTTGTTACCATTCAAAACTTCACCATTAGAGAAAATGCTTCTAATACAGTTGAAGGTGCTTTAGCAGCACAAAGAATGACTGAATTTGGTGTGGCTTTATTTTCTTCATCGGCTACCAATGGTGCCAGAAACAACACTATTCAAAACAATACCATTATTATGAGCAACGGTGCAACAACGTATCGTAATGCTATTGGTATTTTCTCTTCATGTGCTTCATCATACACTGTGCCGGCAACTGCAAGAGCAGCTACAAGTGCAGCAGGTACAAACTCTAATAATAAAATATATAGTAACACCATTTCAGGTGTGGCTCATGGTATTTATTTTGTGGGAGTTCCACAAACAGCTACCGTTTTCGAAACAGGAAATGATATTGGCGGTACTTCTATATCTACGGGTAATACCATTACTTTTGGTATTTCAAACACTTTGCCTGATTTAACATGGTCACTTATGTCAAATGCTTTTGTAACGGGTATCTATTTCAGAAATTCAGTATTGGGCTTCAACATTAGATATAATACCATTACCAACAATGCTTCTTTAACTTTGGCAAGTGGTGGTATATATAATACTTATGGTACAATCCCTACTACGGGTGTTCCTGCTACTACTTCTACTATTAGTGATAATACCATTACTTTAACTCAAACCTCTATAACAGCTATGTATGGTATTGATTTTGGTTATGCTATTCCTTCTACAACCATTGCTTGTAATAACAATAAAATTAACCTAAATCATACTTCAGTTGCTGCAAATGCATCTTCTGATTATGGTATTAAAGCCAATTATCCTTGTGCGGGTGCTACATTAAATTACAATGTAGTGAACTTTAACCAAACCATGAATGCGGTTACAGCTGCATTTACACACTCTGGAATTAACTATGGTATTTACGTACCAGGAAGTCCCAATGCAACGGTTACCGTTTTAGGAGATTCAGTTACCAATATCAAAACCATAAATGCGGGTGCTTTTTCTGTTACATCAAGTGGCGCTAATTATGCTTATTATGCTAGCTTGTCTTGTTTCTCAAAAACCATTGGAAATTCAACACCTGGAAATGGTAACGTGTTTTTAACCAATGAAAATCCTACAGGTACTTATAGTGCATCGGGAGCTAATTATATTATTTATTGTGTAGGTGCAACAGATAGTACCACTAATATTAGCTATAATTCGCTTACTACAGGCAGAACTGGAAAATTGTATGGTACAGGTATTGTTTATGGTATATATATAGGCAATACGAGATATCGTTTCAATTGTGATTACAACAACTTAAGTATAGATAAGACTGGAGGAACTACCAACGGTGGTACTTTGTATGGTATATACGGTGGTTCAACTACAACAACTGCTACTTTATATTCTTTAGGTAATAATAATATCAGTTATGTTGGTCCTAATCAGGCATCAGCTGGAGCATTTTATGGTATCTATAATTTTGATGGTAATAGTTTAGCTACTGTTAAATACATCACCAATAATAATATTAGTGCTTCTGGGAATTTAAGTTCAGTATATGGTATGTACACTTATTATGGAACCAATATTGATACATTGAATACATTCAACTTGAGTTCTACCTATACATTAAGCCCATTTATTTATGGCATTTATTGTGCTAATATCACCCCTGTTTCATTTAATGTATATAAAAACATATTTAGTAATTTAAGTGCAAGTGCGGGTGCTGCTTCAACAAGTAGTCCAAGTATATTTGGAATATTTTTAGGGGGAACATTAACTGCTAACTTTTGCCGCGATAACGAAATTTCAAATATTTCAACAGGGGCAAGTACAGGTAGTGCCACCATACATGGTATTTTTGTATCAGGTGGAACCTTAAATAATGTATATCGCAACAAGATATACAACCTATCTGCAAGTACTACAGGTGCTACAACTAGAATTAATTTGATTACAGTAGCAGGTGCTACTATTAGCAATGTTTACAACAATTTGCTTTCTGAAACCAATGCCTTAACAGGTGTTTCGAGTGCTACCTCTTCAACTGCATCAGTATATGGTATTAATGTAACCTCTACCTTATCTCCATCTACTGTAAACTTATATTATAACACCATTTATTTATCAGCTACCTCTTCAGGTGCTAATTTTGGTGCTTATGGTATTTGGCATACGACCAATGCTACCTCTACCATTAGTAATTTGAACATGATTAATAACTTGGTTATTAATAAAGTTACTCCTACAGGTACAGGTACATCAGTAGCTTACAGAAGAAGTTCAAATATTTCAACCAACTTTGCTAGTACATCAAACAATAACAATTTGTATTGCCCAACTGCTATTTATAGCGATGGTGTATCTACTGCTACTGCACTTGGAACTTATCAAGGTTTGGTTTCTCCAAGAGAATCAAATAGCATTAGCGAAGATTGTGCTTTCTTAAACACATCAACTCCAGGTGGTGCTAATTTCTTAAAATTAAATCCAACAACTATTACCGAAGTTGAAAGTGGTGGACTTATCATTTCAGGTTATACTGATGATTATGCTACCAATGGTGCACGTGCTTCTTATCCATTATCTGCTCAATTATATGGTGGTGGTGCTGCGCCTGATATGGGTGCACAAGAAATGGATTTAACACCTGGTGATATTTCAGGTCCTTCAATTATCTACACTAAAGTTCCTAATACTACTAGCACAGCTGCTGTTACTTTAACAGCTTCTATTAAAGATAAAAGCGGCATAGATACTGCCGGTATAGGCAGGCCAGTATTGTATTGGAGATTGAATTCTGGTACTTATACACCTGTAACAGGAACTTATATTGGTGCAAATAACTTTACCTTCACTTTTGGTGGTGGTGCTGCAAACGATATGATTACCTATTATATTGCTGCTCAAGATATGAGTGCAGCAAACAATGTAAGTGTTATGCCATATTCTCCAGGCACGCGTTATACCAATCCACCTTCATGTTCAACAGCTCCTGCTTCGCCTGAGTCATACACCATCCTTGGTACATGGAATGGTACTTATACTATTGGTGGAAATGGTGCAGGTTTAGCTTCAGGTGCTGATTATGTTTCATTAGGTGAAGCATTGTCTGACGTGGTTCCAAATCAAATCAAATCAGTATATGTTACTAATGGTGGATCAGGATATGCAACTGCGCCTGTTATTACCTTTACAGGTGGTGGCGGAGTTGGAGCACAAGCTACTGCCTTTGTTTCAGGTGGTGTGGTTACACGTATTTTGGTTACTTCAGTAGGTTCTGGATATTCTTCTGCTCCTACGGTTGTTATTACAAGTTCTTCTGGTTCAGGTGCTGCCGCTACGGCCAACCTTTCAGCAGGAAAAGCATTGGCTGGTCCAGTTACTTTATCTTTATCATCAAACTATGATGGTACTTTATATGAAGGTACTTTTCCAATTACCATTTCGGATATGGGACAAACTGCTACCAATACTTTAACCATTAAGCCAGCTGCTGGTGTTAGTGCAACTATTACAGGTAATTCAGGTACTTCTATTTTCTATCTAAATGGTGCTGATTACACTACCATTGAAGGTTCAAACAATGGAACAGCTTCTAGAAACCTATCTGTTAATAATACTTCAACTGGAACTACAACTTCTGTAATTCAAGTTCAAAGTTTGGGTACTGGTTTAGGTGCTACAAACAACGCTATCAAAAATTTGAATATTTCTAATGGCTCATCAGCAACCACAAACTACGGTATTGTTGTTGGTGGTTCGGCTGTGGGATTATCAAATGGCGCTGACAACGATAACATCACTATTCAAAACAATAATATTAGCAATGTTGGTTTAATAGGTATTTATGCAATTGGAGCTGATTCAGTGAGTGTAAAAGGATTAAACAACTTATCAATAACTGATAATATTGTTACCATTAATACTACTTCTGCTTCTCCAATAGGTATTCAAGTAGGTTATGCTTTAAACTCTGATATTTCTAGAAACACAATTGATGTGTTTACAACTGCTACTGGACAACCTACTGGTTTATCTATCGAAACAGGTATGAATAATTCAACCATTAATAAAAACAAGATCACAAGATCTGTAACAACTTCTACGGGTGGTTATGGTGGACGTGGTATTACCATTGGTACAGGTTTATACAACAGTAATTTAACTGTGTCGAACAACCTAGTATTCGGTATGAGCGGTTCAAACTGGTCTACTTACGGTAACTCAGCATCTATGGGTATTTGTATTGGTGTTATTGGTACATCTGGTACTTTATCAACCATCACCCGCGGTGTTAATTTATATTATAACTCTGTTAATTTATACGGAGTACCTACCATTGCTTCAGGTGTTAAAATTTCTTCTGCTTTATGGGTAGGTGCAGGAGCTGGTAACTTAGATATTAGAAATAACTCGTTTGCCAACACTGTTTACAACTCAGCAAATGCTACTGAATATAGTTATGCTGTTTTCTGTGAGGCTACAACAAATGCCGCATTTGTTACAATGAATAATAATAACTTATGGGTAGATACAGTAGCTGCAACTGGCCATGGGGTTTTAGGTTCATTAGGTACTACTACCTATGCATTAGCAAATACAACTAAAACTTTAGCTGGTTTCAGAACTATGTTTGGAGGAAACTTGAATTCTAAATTTGCAAATCCTCAATACAATAGTAATATCGTATTATTCCCTACTGCTTCATCTCCATTGTTAGCTTCTGGTACTCCGGTATCAGTAACTGAAGATTACAAGGGTGTTGTTAGAAGTGCTTCAACTCCTTCAATTGGTGCTTATGAAAACGGTGGAGACGGTGCGCCTCCAGTAATTACATATACTAGATTAAATAACTCTCAAGTAGTTACAAGCCGTGCATTAGTTGCAAATATTATTGATGCCGGTGTTGGTACAGATTCAACTGTATTAACTCCAAGATTGTACTTCAAAAAAGCTTCGGATGGAAACACATTTGGTGTAGCTAATAATTCAACTGGTAATGGTTGGAAATCGGTTGCTTCTACTAATAACAGCAACCCTTACAATTTCAACATGGACTTCTCTTTGTTAAGATCTTCATTGTCATTGGGAGATGTAATTCAATATTTTGTTGTAGCACAAGATTATAATGCAAATATTGATGCCAATCCTTCAACTGGTTTTGCAGGTACAGATGTAAATACAGTTATTTCAGGTCCTGCAACAGCTAATTCATTTATTGTGGTTGGTGCTCCTATTAGTGCTGGTACCTATACCATTGGTACTTCATCACCAAGTACATACCCAACCATTACAGCTGCTGAACTAGATGTTACCTTAAGAGGTGTTACTGGTCCTGTTGTGTATGAGTTAGTAGATACTGCTTATACTGAAACTACTGAAACATTCCCAATTACTTTTGGTTATGTGGATGGTGCTAGTAAAGTTAATACAATTACTTTCCGTCCAGCATCTTCTGCTACTTTTGTAAGAGTGGGTGATTCAACCAACTCTACTGCATCAACTACAGTAAACCAAGGTTTATTTAATTTTAGTAATGGTAGCTATTATGTATGGGATGGACGTGCAGGTGGAACAGGTACAACTCCTGTTTTAAACATCGTTCAAAACAATGCATCTGGTTATGCTATTCAATTACAAAATGATTCAAGATTTAATACAATTACCTATAATACTATTAAAGCTTGTGGTGCTAGTACTGTTTATGTTCCTATCCTTATCCCTTTTGTTTCAGCAAATAGTTTAACTATTTTAGGAAATGATAGTAATGTAATTAGTTACAATAACATCGGACCTTCTAAAACGCCTACTGTTTATTGTGGAATTACCTCTCAAGGTGTAAGTGATGCTGTTGCTAACCATTTTAACCAATACATTGGAAACAATATTTATAATTACACGTATTATGGTATGTATCACTATTATTACCAAGATAATGATTTAATCCAAGGTAATAGTTTCTACCAAACAGCTCCTTTGAATACATTGTCGTATACAATTTATAACTATACGCCTAATGCTAGGGTTGATATTAAGGATAACTATATTGGTGGTACTGCCCCTCAGTGTGGTGGTTCTCCAATGACTTATACAGGTAGTCCTATTTTCTATGGTGTTTTCCTTTCAACCATTGCGTTAAATACTTCTAATACACCTGCGACCAATATTACGGGTAACACTTTCAAGAATATTATAGTGAATACAACAACTACTAGTACTACACATTCATTTGTGTATGTTACTAATGGTAGACTTCACATTGATAACAATATTTTTGGTAGCCAAACAGATACCAGCAGTTTTGTATTAAACTCAAGTGGAACAAGTTCTACTTTCTCTGGTGTATACGCAACAACAGGTCTTTTTGATACTCTAACCATTAACAACAACCAATTTGGTGGTTTCACATTTAACCAAGTAGGTAATGTGGGTGGTACAAGTATGCGTTGTATCGATTTAGATGCATCTACAACTGGTTATGTTAGATTTAACAACAACTTAGTGGGCGGTACGGTAGCTAATAGCATGATGCAAAGAACAGCTAATAGCATATTGGCAGTATCTATCAGAAGAGGTACCATTGTTAATAGAGATGCACAACAAGTAAATAACAATATCGTTAGAAATTGTACGACTGTTAATGCAAGTTCAAATATCCAAGGTATGTTGATAGGTGGAACTACGGCAAGTCAAATAATGAACAATACCGTTTACAATTTGACATCAAGAGGTAGCTCATCTATTGGTATCAATGTAGGCTTTGCAGGTAGCGATACCACAGCTTCAGTTGTTTCTGGTAATAATGTATATGGATTATACATGACTGGTGCAGCTGGTTCTTCTAATTTCTCTGGAATGTCATTAGGTATTTCAACCAAAACCAATGTTTCAGTTTCTAGAAATAAAATCCACTCGATGGGTTCAACCAATGCTGGTAATGTTATCAATGGTATGTTAATAGCTGCTAAGTATAATGTGGTAAACAACATGATTCGTTTAGGTTTAGATGAATCGGGTGCTGATATTACTACTTCTACATCATTTAATGGAATTAACATAACGGGTGGTTCTAGCAATGTATACTACAATACTGTTTTAATAGCAGGTTCAGGTGTAGGTGCAGGTACAGATAGCTCTTATGCTATCAGAAGTAGCGCTACTACAGGTACTAACAATTTGAGAAACAACATTTTTGTTAATAATAGACAAAGTGGTCTTTCTACTGGTAAGCATTATGCTGTAACCTTTGCAGGAAATGCTCCATTGCCTACCGGTTTAACCTTAAACTATAATAATTACTATACACCTGTTCCTCCTTTAGGATTTTACAACGGTGCGGACAGAAATGGTTTAGGTGATTGGAAATCAGCTACTGGCTTAGATGTAAATAGCATGAATGAAGCTCCTGTATTTGTATCAGCAAGCGGTACAAGCAGTACTTTTGATTTACATATCGCGCCTGGTACTCAAAGTTTGATGGAATCAGGTGGAGTTAACATTTCAGGTTATACTACCGATTATGATGGCGATGCAAGACCAGGTCCTGCAGGAAGCACTAATGGTGGTGGAGTAAAATCAGATATCGGAGCTGACGAATTTGATGGTTCTTTATTCCCAACCGATATGGGTGTTCTAACCTTGGTTTCTCCAACTGGAACTTGTGCCACTCCAAGTAAAACAGTTACAGTAAGGATTAAAAACTACTCAACTAAGACAATTAATTTTGCCTTAACACCAGTTACAATATATGGAACTGTAGCAGGAGCTAATCCAGCTACTTTTAATCCAATTGTTTTGGGTTCTGATTCTTTACAAGCCGGAGCTACAAGAGACATTGTGTTAAGTTCAAATTATGACATGTCAAATATAGGAACCTACACTTTTGATGCTTATACCAGTGTAACTGGTGATGCAAGTACATCAAATGATGCCATGAGTCCTACAGTTATTGTTATTTCTAATTTAACAGCTGGTACAATATCAACCAACTTTACTTCTGCTTGTCAGTTCAGTATTGCACCTACCTTTACAACTACTGCTACGGGCGGAGATATCCAATGGATGTATTCAACTGTAAGTAAAAGTGGTCCTTGGATCAACGTAGGTACAAATGCACCAACATATACAGCAAGTGCTGCATTGACACAATCTGTATTCTACACTGCTTTATTAACTTGTAATTCTACAACTATAGGAGCAGGTGATACTTTAACACTAGCAGTGCCTTCAATTGCCTCTACTACTCCTGCCACAAGATGTGGAACAGGAACTGTTGATTTAAGTGCAACTCCTGGTGTAGGTAGTTTAATTAATTGGTATTCAACTAGCACTGGTGGTGTGCCATTAAGCAGTAATACAACTTTCACTACACCAAGTATTAGCGCAACAACTACTTATTACGTTGCGCCTAACGATGGTAATGGTGCTACTTACACTGCAGGTAAACCAGCATATAACACAACAGATGGATGGAATACAGCAGGAGCTTATATCATTTTTGATGCATTGAGCACTTTTAATTTAGCAACTGTTGATATTTACCCTTACTCTGCAGCCAACGGAACAGCAGGAACTGTAACGATTTCTTGGACAGATGCAACGGGTGCAATTCAACAATCAACCACAGTTAATGTTACTGGTTATAGTACTCCTGTTGTTCAAACAGTGCCTTTAAACTTTACTATTACACCAGGAACCAACTTCAGATTGCTTTATAGTTCATCTGTTGGTATTACGGGTATGTACAGAGATTTCACAGCATCTGCTACTAGCTTCCCTTATACATTACCAGGTATAGTTTCAATTACCAATTCATCATTAAGTGGTTATTACTACTACTTCTATAATTGGATAATTGGTTCTGGTTGTGAAGGTGCTAGAGTGCCAGTAGTGGCTACAGTTACAGCCCCTCCAGCATTGGCATTAAGTTCAGCAAATGCAGATATTTGTTTAAATTCTTCTACTAATACCATTAATATTACTCCTGGTACTATAAATAATTACAATACATATTCATGGTCACCAAATACTAATATTTCAGGAAATAGCTCAACAGGTTATGTATTTAATCCTGCTGCAACTACTACTTACACTTTAAGTGCATCTCAAAGTACAGGTTCATTATGTGCTACCACATTGCCGTTCACTGTTTCTGTTAATCCTTTGCCATCTGCTGTTAGTGCATCTCCAACCAAAGCAACCTATACAGTGGGAGGTAAACCTGTTAAAATAACCGCTACAGGTGGAAGACAAAGTGCTATTGGAACATTGGGTAATGGTGCATCTACTACTTCGGCTATGGCTATTTCGCCAATCGATTTGTTCTATGAGGGATCTCATAAGCAGTATTTAGTAACCAAAGCAGAATTAAATGCTATGGGTATTTATGCAGGTGATATCACTAGCTTAGGATTTAATGTTACTACTCAAGGTGGTTTAACCTTCACCGGTGGAGGAACTGCCATGTTTAATAACTATAAAATTAAAATGGGACATACCGCAGCAACAGTAATGCCTGCTGCTTATATTAACCCAACAGGCGGTTTCACAAATGTGTATGGTCCAGTTTCTTTAATACCACCAGCAATTGGATGGACTAATTTTACTTTTAGTAACTCTTTCTTATGGGATGGCTCATCTAATGTAGTTATAGACATTTGTCATGATAACGATTTAAATAATACATGTAATGCTTGTTACGCAACAAGTGGAACGGTTAGTGCTCATGCCACAACAGTAGCTACAGTATATGGTTCATACAATGACAATGCACCTGCTTGTGGTGTAACTGCAGGTATTGTTGTTGGACCTGGTACATTGCGTCCAGACATGAAGTTTTCATACCAAGCACCAGCTACTATCACTTGGTCGCCAATCACAAACTTGTTTGTGGATTCAAATGCTACCAGTGCTTATACTACTGCTAAAGATACCGCAATTGTTTATTCAGCTCCGACAGCAAGTAGAATATACACTGTAACAGCTACCAATAGATTTGGATGTACATCTCAAAATACAGATACCGTTATCTTTATTAATAACACTTCTGTGGCTCTTACAGCATTCTTACAAGGTATGTATCTTGGTGGAGGAGTAATGACTCCTGCGCCATTCAATGCTGATGGAATTAGCCCAACAACGATTGCAGATTCAATTACGGTTGAATTGCATGACCCAACTAATACTGCTATTACTTCTTATAGTGCAACTGCATTATTAAATACCAGTGGTATAGCTAATGTTACCTTCCCTGGTGGAGCTATTGGTAACTCTTACTATATATTTATTAAACATCGTAACTCTATTACTACATCAAGTGCAAATCCAGTTCTGATTAATGCTTCGAACACAAGTTTTAACTTTAGTTCATCTTTAACTCAATCATACGGAAGCAACACTATGGATTTAGGAAGTGGAGTATTTGGAATATTCACAGGTGATATCAACCAAGATGGATCAGTGGATTTCAACGATTATCCAAATTTAGATATAGCAAGTTCAGCGGGAGTATTAGGATATGATCCAAATGACTTAAACGGAGATGCATCAGTGGATTTCAATGATT
>JBBALJ010000069.1:0-17490 GCA_040403075.1 Bacteroidia bacterium | reverse complement strand
AATGTCCATTAGAGTATTGGGTAGATTAATTAGCATTAATTTTGTCCATTACTCCGCGTTTTCTAATTTGCTTAAATTTGTCCAAGGTTGGTGTCCTTCACCAATCCAGATTGCCTATGCTTGGTGTTTAGCGTAGCGTCACAAACCATATATGTGACGGTGTGTGATAAAACCAACCGCAGGCAAAAAAAACGGGCACAATTTTCATTGTACCCGCTCTTTAGTATATAATTAAAAATAAGTTTATTCAGCTTCTACTTTTACCTTAGAAACCACATCTCCTGAAGCAGCCTTTTCTTTTATTTTAGCTTCTATTTCAGCACACAACTCAGGATTATCGGTTAATATTTGTTTCACCGAATCACGACCTTGTCCGAGTTTGGTTTCGTTGTAGCTAAACCATGAACCAGATTTTTTTATGATTTCAAAATCCACACCTAAGTCAATGATTTCACCTAGTTTAGAAATACCTTCACCATAAATAATATCAAACTCAACGGTACGGAAAGGAGGAGCCACTTTGTTTTTGGCAATTTTCACTTTCGTGCGATTACCAATTATTTCAACACCTTCTTTTATTTGGCCTATTCTGCGAATATCTAACCTAACAGAAGCGTAGAATTTCAATGCATTACCACCTGTAGTGGTTTCTGGGTTACCAAACATTACACCAATTTTCTCGCGCAACTGGTTGATGAAGATACATACACAACCTGTTTTGTTGATGGTTCCTGTTAATTTACGCAATGCTTGACTCATCAAACGTGCTTGTAAGCCCATTTTGCTGTCACCCATATCGCCTTCTAATTCAGCTTTAGGCACCAAGGCAGCTACCGAGTCAATAACAATTACATCAATAGCACCAGAACGAATTAGGGCATCCGCAATCTCTAATGCCTGCTCTCCATCGTCAGGCTGAGAAATGATAAGGTTATCTACATCAATTCCTAATTTCTCTGCGTAAGCCCTATCAAATGCATGCTCAGCATCTACGAAAGCAGCAATGCCACCCATTCTTTGGGCTTCAGCAATCACATGTTGCGAAAGTGTGGTTTTACCTGAACTTTCAGGTCCGTATATTTCAATTACCCTTCCTTTTGGTAATCCGCCAATGCCCAAGGCAATGTCAAGTCCCAGAGAACCAGTAGAAATAGCCTCAATGGATTCTACTTTTTGTTCGCTCATGCGCATTACAGTTCCTTTACCATAGGTTTTGTCTAATTTGTCGATGGTAAGCTGTAAAGCTTTTAATTTTTCTTTATTGTCACTCATATTATCAATTGTATTTTTCCAAATATATAATTTTGGAAATAACATGCACTTTTATTTCAAAAAAAATTAAAGAAATTTTATTCATAAAAATATACCCTCTTTACCCTCTGGGAAATGGAGGTTAGAATTTCATACGGAATCGTGCCAACCTTGTCTGCTATCGCACTGATATCAAGCCCTGCGCCAAATACAATTACTTCATCTCCTTCTTTACAATCAATGTTTGTTACATCTATCATGGTCATATCCATACAGATATTACCAATTATAGGAGCGGCTTTGCCATTCACAAGCATATAACCAATGCCATTGCTTAGCTTGCGGTTTAGGCCATCTGCATAACCTATGGCAGTGATAGCAATGCGGGAAGCCTTGTCTACCTTGCCTTTTCGGCCATAGCCAATGCTCTCATCTGCTGAGATGTTTCTTATTTGTGAGATAACGGTTTTTAAGGTGCCTATTTGTTGCAATTGTTTTTGAAGTTCTTCCGCAGGGTCAATGCCATATAAACCTATGCCCAATCTCACCATATCAAATTGCGCATTGGGGAATCTTACTATTCCACCACTATTTAAACAATGTTTTAAAATAGGGTATGGAAAAGTTCTACTAATTTTATTGGCCATTTTTTCAAAATTAGCCATTTGATTTTTTGTAAACTCATCATGCTCCTGCGCTTCGCTGGCTGCTAAGTGTGTGAAAATAGATTTTACATAAACATTGGGTTGCTGCCAAAGAATATTCAGTAATTCATCTAATTGGTCCTTATCAAATCCTAACCTTTTCATGCCACTGTCTAGCTCGATGTGAATACCAATGCTTTCTTCATTACTGGCTTTTAGTAGTTCATCAAGTATAGAGAAATTATATATTTCAGGTTCTAGGTTGTGTTTAATAATGGTATCAAAACTACTAACCTCTGGATTCATCACCATGATGGGTGTTTTGATTCCTGCTTTGCGCAGTGTAACTCCTTCGTCAGCATAGGCAACTGTTAGGTAATCCACTCGATTAAATTCTAACACTTTGGCTATTTCATAACTACCCGTTCCGTAACTAAATGCTTTTACCATAGCCATCAACTTTACCTTTGGTTTTAGCTTGGCTCTGTATGTATTCAAGTTATTGACTAAAGCATTTAAGTTGATCTCAAAAACGGTTTCGTGAATACGCTTTTCTAATAGTTTACTTATTTTTTCGAATTCAAATTTTCTAGCCCCTTTCAATAAAATAATTTCATGGCTAAAATCAATGCTATGAACAGCCTTCAAGAAATCATTTGTATTTGAATAAAAATATTTTGTTTGCTTGAAAAGATCTGCATGATTAGGTAGTTCGGTCCCAATACCAATTAATTTGCTAATATTCTTCTGCTCTAAAAGTTTGGCAACATCTTTATATAGTTCGTCTGTATTTCTGCCTGTCTCTAGAATGTCAGAAAGAATAAGGGTTTTGGCATATCCTGCACTTTGTTGATGCATAAAATCCAAGGCAATACCAAGAGAATTTAGGTCAGAATTGTAACCATCATTAATCACCATACAATTGTTTTGCGCTTCTTTTAATTGCAGGCGCATCTCAATGGGTTGTAATTCAGCAAAAGCTTTTAATATACTTTCATCAAATACAGTATCAGTAGAAATAAGATAGGCAAGGCAAGTGCAAGCATTCCAAATAGAGGCCTCATCAGCAAAAGGAATTTCAATACTTATGTCTGCTTTTGTATAAGATATTTTAGTCTTTAAACCCACTGTGTGGCAGATAAAATATATATCTGCTGATTTATTTTTACGACTCCAACCAGTAGTTTTTATATGACTGTTATTCTTTTTAAATATTAACAGTTCATTATTTAATAATTCTTGCTCCTCACCATATATTAGACTTTTAACATCTCTATAAAGGGTTAGTTTCTCTTTAATTTTTTTTGATTGGTTTAAAAAACCTTTGTCATGGGCATCTCCTACCATAGTAAAAATGCCCATTTCGGGCTTTATAATATGGGCTAGCTTTTGCATCTCATTGGGTTGAGATATGCCTGCTTCAAAAATGCCCAATTGATGGTGCTCGTTTAGCTGCCACACAGAAAGAGGAACACCAACTTGCGAATTGTAGCTTTTAGGGTTTCTTGCAATATGGAACTTGTCTTTTAACAATTGATACAGCCATTCTTTAACAATCGTTTTTCCATTGCTGCCAGTAATACCAATAATGGGTATATGAAATTTTAATCGATGATGCGTAGCCAAATGCTGTAATGCATCCAAGGTGTTGGAGACAATAATAATGTTTGCATTTAATAGAGACATATAATTATACGTCTCCACATAATTATACGTCTCTAATATAAAATTCCTAACCCCAGCATCATACACTTCCTGGATGTAGGCATGTCCATCATTCCGGTCACCTTTAATGGCAATAAAAACAGAACTTTCAGGGAATATAATTTTACGAGAATCTATAAGAATATGCTCAATGCTATTTTCATTATTTACATCTGTACTTTCCTGTAAAAAATTAGCATTAAGTATTGCTGCTATTTGTTTGATTGTGTAATGCATCTTTTATTTGAATAAACAAAAGTAAGTATTTTATACAATCGTATACTTGCAGTTATCAACTAGACAAGCATGGAGGCTAAGAAAAAATACCTAAGTAGGTCAGAAGCATTGCTAAAGCTCATGTCCTATTGCGCTTATCAGGAGCGCTGCCATGAGGAGGTAAAGCAAAAATTGTTTGATTTGGGTGTGTATTTTGAAGAAGCAGATGCTATTATAGTTGATTTAATAACAAATAATTTTTTGAATGAAGAGCGATTTGCCAAAGCCTTTGCAGGAGGTAAATTTAGGGTGAAAAAATGGGGGAGAAGAAAAATAATTCAAGAACTGAAGATGAAAAAAATCTCTGAATACTGCATTAAACAAGGTATGAAAGAAATTGATGCAGAAGATTATTGGACTGCCTTGAATCAATTAGCTGAACAAAAAATGGCGAATTTAAAAGACAAGAATGTATTAGTAAAGAGAAGCAAGACCGCCAAATATTTAGCTTCAAAAGGCTATGAGATGGACTTAATATGGGATGCGCTAAAAATATTGGAATAAATACGAACATTATTTATCTGTAATTCAGATGTTTGGAATCGTTTCATATACGAGTCACTACATATAGTGATTTTAGCAATTTGCAAAACACATAACTTGCACAAGAGAAATTACTTTTTTTATTAAATGGTTTATTTAATTTAAAGAGCCTATTTTTTCATAATGAGGTTTAAACGGGGTTGCGAAAGCAGCTCCGTTTTTTTTTCTTATAAAAAATCTTAAACCTTATTTGCATCTACTAAAATAAAATACAATTCAACCGATATAAAAGATTGAATTAAGTAAAACCCCTACTAAAATTAGTAGTTGTTGTTATATGTATTAGATTGACATTTGAACAATATAAAGTTTATAATATGTTAGCAATTGGAATTATTGAAGACGATGATCTTTTAAGAAGAAATATTGAGGAGTACATGGCATTACATGCCGACTACTACATTGCGTTTTCTGCGTCAAACATTGAGGATATAAAAGATGCCATTTTTCCTCCTGATATAATATTACTTGATATACATTTAAAAGGTAGTTATAGTTTATACCACATAAGATATATTAAAGAAATATTTCCTAATTGTAAAATTATAGTTATGACAGGTGAATATAAAGATGAAGCATTGTTAGAGGCCATAAAACTAGGTGCATCTTCATTTATTAATAAGCCATTTAGTTTAAAATCTTTGGAGAAATTAATTGTTCATACTCTGAAAAATGGGAATTATTTAGAGCCCAAAATTACTAATGCCTTGATTGAGGTTTTACAAACGAATTCATCATTGAAAAGTATTATTGATAAATTTAATTTATCAGATAGGGAAGGCGAAATTCTAAATTTATTGAAACAAGGTGAATCCTATGCAGAGGTAGCTCATAAATACCAGTTAACATTGCCCACAATCAATCATCATATAAGAAACATCTGTATAAAAATGGGTGTGGATAGTAAAAAAAAGTTGATGACCATTGTTCAAGAACTTATATAAATGAAAGTTCTAATCATTGACGATGAAGCCATAAACAGAATGGTATTAGCTCATTTTTTTGAAGATAGAAAATCTGAAGTATTAACAGCTAAAGATGGAGTAGAAGCCTTGAAAATATTGAAAATGGAAGTTGATATTGATGTTGTTCTGCTTGATTTGAACATGCCAGTAATGGATGGATATGTGCTGATGAAACACTTAGAATCTGAATTTTTCGACAAACTAAATTTCAAGATAGTTGTTGTTAGTGCATGCTTAGAATCCGATTTTTATGAAAAAGCAAAACAAATTGGTTTGTCTCTTAATAGACTTAATTTTTTTATTGGGAAACCGGTAAATCTTGATTATTTATTTTCTATTGTTCTTAAATTATTACCAAATGGAAATTGATTTTGTAAATGAAATTGTAAATACATTTGAATTTGGAATCTTGATTGAGAATGCTGATAGAGAGGTAAGCAATATCAATCAAAAGTTTTTTGATCTCTTTAGTATAGATGCTAAACCTAATATTGTTTTAAAGAAAAATAGTGTAGAAGTAGTTGTTTTAATTCAAAATCATTTTAACAATTTATCTCAACTGTATGATAGCATTGACAAAATTGTAAAAGGTGGGGTTAAACGCAGAATGACTTTTAACACTGCACAAGGTCGTGTTATTAGTCTGAAATATGTTCCAATATTTATAAATTCTAACATACAGAGACACGTTTGGCAGTTGGAAGATGTTACGCTGCTTAATGCGAGGAAAAAAGAAGTTAGGAAACAAAAAGAATACTACTTAAAAATACTTGAAAAAATACATGCCGAAATTGTTGTGGTTAATAACAAACACGAATTTCAATTTATAAATGTATTTGCAGTAAAAAATAAAGAAACCAGAGATTTTTTAATTGGTAAGAAAATTGAAGATTATTCTCAGATTAATAGTAAAATCTCTACAGAAAAAATTAAAGAGCGAAACCATTATTTTAAGAAAGTAATTGAATCAAAATCCATAATTGAATATGTAGAGGAGTTTTTAGACAAAAATGGCAAGGCAAAATACATATTCAGAACGTTGAATCCATTGCTAGATGAGAGTAACTTGGTGGATTTTGTAGTAATTTCTGGCACTGACATTACCAAACAAATTGAAGAGCAAAAAAACAAGCAATTGTTGAATGCAAGATTTGAAAAAATAATTAATTGTATTAGTAATGCTGTGTTTCAGATTGATTTTAATGGGAAGATTATTTTTGTTAATAATGCTGCCTTTGATTTGTTTCCATTTTTCGAGAAAAGTCCAGAAGGCATTTATAGGTTTATAAACACCCATTTGATAAGTTTTGCAGATAGAATGAAATGTATTAGACCCATTCAATTAGTTAAACAAAATAAGAATGAGGTAAGTGGTGTTTTGAAAATTGGAAATGAAGTAAGTGGTGTTAGATATTTAAAATATTCTTATTGGTATGCCAAAACAACAGAAGATGGTGAAACAGTAATAGGCAGTGTTGCAGATGTAACAAGTCAATATGTTGAATTGAACGCAATGAAGTTTGCTATCGATAAGGAACAGCAATTAAATTTAATGAAATCGAAGTTTATCAATATCACTTCTCATGAGATAAGAACTCCATTATCTGTCATTCTATCTTCGGCTGAAATCATCGATATGACCTTGCCTAAAGAAAACACGAATTTAACAGTTAATCCTAAGGAATATACCGAAGTCATCATGCAAGAGGTGAACAATGTTACCAATATCCTTAATGAACTTTTAATGGTGGGTGCTATTGAATCTGGCAATTCAAAGTTTAAGGGCGAATTTGTTGAGATTCAATCCTTTGTTAATTCTGTAGTAAATAGATATTCACCATTTACTGATGGAAGAAACTTGGAAGTCTTTTATTCTGTTGAGCCGAATGAACAAATATACATTGATAAAAAGTTAATGAAGCATGCATTAGAAAACCTATTGAATAATGCCTTCAAATATTCCTCAGGCAAAAATTCACCAATTTTGTCTGTTTTCAAAAAGGAAGGTAGTATCATTTTTAGCGTTCAAGATTTTGGAATGGGGATTCCAGCAGATGAAATCAATAGTCTTTTTCAATCGTTCTACAGAGCAAGTAACGTTACAAATATATCCGGCACAGGAATTGGTTTAATGGTGGTTGAATATGCTGCTAAAATGCACAAAGGAAACGTGGAAGTAAATAGTGTTATAAACGAATTTACCGTGTTTAAATTAGTTATTCCTAATCATCATCAATAATGTTGACAGGAAAAGAAAAAATTGTTGTGATAGAGGATGACCCTGGTGTGATAAAGGTAATGAAAGGCCTTTTTCCATTTTTGAAAATTAACGCTCAATTTGCCATAAATGGTACTGATGGTATTAGTTTAATTAATGAAACAAACCCTGATTTAATCATTTGTGATATAATGCTCCCTGATATGCAGGGTTATGATGTGTTATCGTCCATTAGAGGGAATGCCAAAACATACAAAATACCTTTTGTCTTCTTATCTGCTTTTGCCGAGCCCTCAGATATTAGAAAAGGCATGGACTTGGGTGCCGATGATTATTTAACCAAACCATTTACAAGTGCTACATTACTAAAAACCATTGAGGCTAGATTAGAAATTAAAAAGAAAAATGTTTTGATTGAAAATGCAGAGGAAAATGAAAAGTGGTTGAGATTATTTGGCGGCAATTTTAATCATGAGTTTATGACACCCCTTAATGGCATTATAAATTCAGTTGAATTGATGAGGTTACATTCAAATAAGATTGACCCCAACTTAATTAAAGAATTAACTAGTGCTATTTATTCCTCTGGATATAGAATGATGAGAAACACTAAAAAGTTGCTGATACATACTTTATTTTATAACAAAATCAATTCAAAACCAATTCTTCATAAAATTGAAAACATTCTTAGTATTTTATTGGATTCTATCAAACAAATAGAAAAGCAATATTTTGATAAAAAAATCAATTTTAAGGTATATGCAAATGTTAGTTTAGATAGTGCCATTGGAAGTTATGAATATATTAAATTTTTATTTGATGAACTATTAGACAATGCTTATAAATTTAATTTGAACAACCTGCCTATTGAAGTCGTTTTGAAAACCGAAAAAACTGGCAAGTTGATTTTTGAAATAACAAATAGCACCGATTTGAAGGATAACGAAATGAATAGAGGCAATGTTAAACCCTTTAAAAAATTTCATGAATCTATGGATATGAATGGCCTTGGATTAGGATTAATTAATTGTATGAATATATGTGAAAATTTATCATATAATTTTGAAATAGAAAACATGGATGGATATATGAAAATTAGAATCGAATTTTAAATCAAAGAAAAAAAATTACTACTAAATTATGTAGCAAATTCAATTATCACATTACATTTATTCGCATTATATGAATTCTATTTACAATAAGTCAATTGGCATAATTGAAGATAACAATGATTTAAGAAAAACTATTGCTGAATACATTAAGTTGAGTGATGAGTATACCTTATTATTTTCAATATCGGAAATCAATGGCCTGAAAAATATTAAAGAGCGCCCTGATATCATTTTATTGGATGTACACTTAAAAGATATGAATAGTTTGGATATGCTTTCAGAAATCAATCAAAATTACCCTAAAACGCATATTGTTATTATGACAGGCGATAAGGATTCGAATCATATATTAACCGCTTACAAATATGGGGCAAGTGGATTTATATACAAACCTTTTTATTTAAGAGAAATATCTGAAGTAATTAATCAAATAGTGGATTTCGGGTGTTATATGCCCCCGCTTATTGCACGTACACTTATCAAATTGATTTCTGATAAGAATATGAATATTTCATTGCAAGAGAAATACAATTTAACTGCAAGAGAGCTTGAAATAATTGACCTTATGAATAAAGGTTTATCATACAAAGAAATGGCAGCAAAGCTTGAAGTTACTGTTCATGCGGTAAATTATCACACTAAGAATATTTATTTTAAAATGGATGTTAATTCCCAATCCAAGCTAATGGCTTTACTTAGTAGTCAAAACTTCGTATAACATCAAAAACTACTAATAAAAGAGCAGGTTTACTATTAACTTAAGTAGCAGATAGGGTATGGTGTTAAGGTTGATTTGAAAGTGATACTAGTGCTGGGTTTCAAAGTTGAAACTCATAAAAGCTAGGTCTTATTTCAAATGAATTTTTATAAGTTTCAAGCTTCTAGAAGTAGTTTTACTTTTGACCCTAAGTTTTACGATAATTTACAAAATACTGTTTTATTTATATACGGATTAATACTTACTATTTTGATAGGTGTAATTTTAATAGAGGTAAAACATATGTATAACATTGATATTTTTCCGGGTATTGATACCCCATTTGATAATGTTTATTATCAATCATTACCTGCTTCTATAGATAATATCAATTATAAATAAAATCAATCTTAGTTTTGTTATATGCCGGTGCAGTCAAGTTGAGACTTTGACTAGTTATTGTTTTGATGAAAGTAATGCAAACAGGATTGACACTTGTAAGTCTTTATATGAAAAAGACGATAAAGTGTTTTGAGGGGAGAAATACTCTTATTATCCAACTCAATCGCATTGTTTGACTGGCAATATGGGCAGTTCGATTTAAGGCTATACCTTTGGCCATATTTATATAATATTATAATGGAAAATATGAGTAATAATAGTGTTTTCATTTAAATTGTTATAAATAGTATAGTGTCATTTTATATTATAGCTTTTGATAAAAAAACACCTTGCGCAGTTTAAACATTTATACTTTTTATAGTTTTCAAGTTTTAATAAATAAAGCTCGAAAAAATTTTGAGTTGTTCTGTAAGCCTTCTCTTTATCACAATGAGGACAAACCTTTTTAATAGTTATTTTAGATTTTGTAATAAAGATAATTGAAAAGATTACGATAGTGATGAAAATGAAAAATTTAGTTTCTGTATCCAAATCTAAAATGGATTCTAGCAGGTTTGATTCGTTTGTTAATTCCATATTATTTTTTTAAGTTATTATTTCTATTTGCGGATATTTTTTTTAGAAGGTATATGGCACATGCAGTAAATGAAAATAATCCGATAATTGTAATTACATATTTGTATAGTAGTTCATTCATAATAATAATAATAAACAAATGTCCACAATCACTTTGTTTTTGTCAATACTAGAATAAGTAGTTATCGTATTTTTTTTATTTTTGAGTGTACCTAATTTTAGGTAGGCAATTGATATTATCGATTGTTACTTTTGTCTCGAAGTGTAAGCACAGCAATTACATTTTTTCATAGTTAGGTTAAACGGAGTTATTCAATAACTCCGTTTTCTATTTTATGCGCCTCTTATTTGTTTTTGTAAAACTTTTTATAAAAATCTTAGTTTATTTTTTTGAATATGAATGAAAGTATAAATCGAATACACCTGCTTCTAGAGCCTTTAAAGCAACAAATTGTAAATCATAAATTGTATGATTCAATTAAGACCATTGAAGATTTGCAAGTGTTCATGGAATATCATGTTTTTGCGGTATGGGATTTTATGTCCTTGCTTAAAACATTGCAGAATAATCTTACTTGCACTACCACGCCTTGGGTTCCTATTGGAGATGCTGAAACCAGATTTCTGATCAATGAAATTGTGGTAGGAGAAGAGTCGGATGTGGATATGAATGGAATCAGAAAAAGTCATTTTGAATTGTATTTAGATGCCATGAACCAGGCTGGTGCAAATACCCAAACAATAAATGGTTTTATTGAAAGTATAAAAGAGAATAAAAGTGTAAAACAATCCTTTCAATTATGTGATGCACCGCCTGCAGCACAAAGCTTTGTTGGCTTTACTTTTAATACCATAGCTAGTTTCAAAAATCACTTGTTGGCGTCTGTTTTTACATTTGGGCGCGAAGATTTAATTCCCGATATGTTTTATTCTATTGTTACAGACATTGATAAAATAAGTCCCAATAAAATTTCTATATTTAAATATTATCTAGAAAGACACATTGAAGTAGATGGTGGTCATCATGGAGTATTAGCTATTCGTATGATAGAGAAGTTGTGTGGCGGTGATGATAAACTATGGCAAGAAGTTGAAAATATAGCTGTTCAATCATTACAAAAAAGGATTGAATTATGGGATGGTATTTACGAGCAATTAAATAATAAGGCAACAGCCATGTAAATTATTTTTTGGTGGGTTTTGTAAAATACTTATTGGGTATTCCTATGCTTGCATAGAATAAGTTAGTTTCGCATTGCACTATAAATTCATAATCATAAATTTCACATATCTTTTTACAAGTAAAAAGGCCAATACCTAATCCTGTCTCACTTTCATTATGGAATTTTTTATAAGCAGTAATGTCTTTGATGTCAAATTTATTTGTGTTTATGCATTTATTTGATATTTCAAATAATATTCCACCACTTTGATTTTTTGAAAGGCTTACCTTTATGGTATTTATTCCATATTTCATCGCGTTACCAATTAGCTCATCAAACATGTATTTTATCATTTCAAAATTACCTTGAACATTTAGTACCTCATCATTAGTTATTTTAAACTCATGAGGATTATTTTTAAACACCATTTTCAATTTATTGATAGTATCCAATAATATGATACCTAGGTTTGGAATGATGTGTTCAGGAAAATTAAATTCATCTGGTGCCTGCAATTTTGAATAAATCATCAACTTTTGTATGTTTCTAATCAAACCATAACCGAAGGTGGAAATTTCACCCGAAATGGCTTTAGTCTTCGCTGGACTTAATTCTTTTGCATCATTTATCAATTGATTGGCTCCATCTATTATACCATTTAATGGGGCCATGTATTCAAAGTTGTAATTGTAGGATAATAAACTGTTCCATGTAGCAGTCATTTCAGTCAGTCTTTTTGATTCGATATTTCGGTAAATTTCTAACCTAGATTGAATAGCATTTATTATTGTTTCGGCCGTAAAGGGTTTTGTAATATAGTCATCCGCACCTTCGTTCATACCTTTTCTAACATCAGAAGGATCTGCAAATGCTGTTAAAAAAATAAATGGAATTTTATAGGTTTCATTATCTTCCTTTACAATTTTTAAAATATCATAACCCACCATATCTGGCAACATAATATCACATAGAATTATTTGTGGTTTTTTTTCTATAATATATTGTAAGCCTAAAGTCCCACTGTTTGCAACGATTACATTTATATTATTTAGCTTAAGTATGGTTTCTAGCACATTAGCAATACCTGGATCATCCTCTATTACTACTACCAATTCGTTATTTGAAATTTGCATATTATCTTTCCTAATAATTCTTTACCGGGATGTAAAAGGTTATTGTTGTCCCTTCACCCTCGCTACTTTCAAGTTCAATTCTTCCGCTATGCGTTTGGATAGCATGTTCAACAATCATGAGGCCTACACCAGTTCCAGAGATATTTCCTACATTACTTGCTCTGTAAAATGTTTGGAACAGATTACCCAAGTCTTTCTTAGGAATACCTATCCCAAAATCTTTAACACTTATCTTCACCTCCTTTTTACCCTGAATTACTTCCAAAATAGGTGATCTTCTGTTAGGAGAATATTTAAAAGCATTTCCAATCAGGTTAACAATCACATGCCTCATTAAATTTTTATCAAGTTGAACTTTTTCATAGTCTTCTAGCAACTTGAATTCAAGTATTCTTCCATCTTTATAGGGCGAAAAATTTTCTTCGATAATTTTTCCAACATATTCCTTCAGGTTGACTGATTCTGGTTTGAACTTTATTTTGCCAGTTTCAATCTGACCAACAATTAATAAATCATTCAGTATATCAGTAATCCTATTAACTTCCGTTAGTATTTTTTGTGTATAATTTTCAGGTTTAATTTTCACTTCATCATCTTTTTTTCTTGCTATCATATCAATTATTTCTGCAGATGACATGATAACAGCTAGAGGAGTTCTTAATTCATGTGAAGTGATATTTATAAAATGTGATTTTAAATTGTTAAGTTCCTTTTCTTTTTGAATAATATTTTCCAAATCGTTTTCGTGCAACTTTTGAGGGGTTGCATCCGATATTCTTCCTATTACACAATCCCCATCAACAGGGTTGGTAGAAAACCAAAAGTAATAATCAATATATTTAATAGTGTTATTTTTGAATTCAATGGCAAGGGTTCCATTGTCACTTTTTTTGGTTCGTACTACTTTTTTAAATACTTCATATAAATCGTTTCGGCTTTTGGTTACTAAATTATTAATGATAACAAAATCAAAAAAATCTAATAGATCTTTTGCATCACTTTCAATGATATCTAATACCGCTTGGTTGTAAAATATAAGTTTGCCATCAATTCCTATTTGGAAAACCCCGTCTGTTAACTCATTTATGAGCTTCTTAAATCTTAAATTTTGATTTTCGATTAAAATGGCTGCCTCAAATTGTTCGGTTATATCAATTCCGTATCCTACTAAATAAGTAAGTTCATTTTGTTTATTATAAATTGGATGAAAAATTCTTAAAACATATTTTATAGTTCCATCAGGTTTTTTTATTTCGTCAACCTTCTGAAAAGGTTTGTGATTATTCACTGCTTCGTTGAACCAAGATCTTCTTAGTGTAGCAAGTTTGGTGTCTATGTTTTTATATTTGCAATAATCGAAGTCATCTTTACCTATAAGCCAATTTCTGGTTTCTTCATAAGCCACTGCCACTCTGTTTAAATACAAGTATTGATGCTTGTCGTTAAAGATTGCTATATCTGCAGGTATTTCATTTAATATGTTTAAGTAAAATTCTTTTTGCCGTTCAATTTCAATCGTTTTTTCAATGTCAGTGGTAACGTCCTGATAAACCCAAACATTATCGAAAGAACCATTCTTTGAAGGAAATGTTGAATACATTCTTTTAAAATATTTGCCATTTGACATTTGAATTATTTCATCTGTTGGCAAACTTTTTTTTGGAATGTCTAAAATGTCAAATTCGAATTTTTCAGGGTCGGCAAATAGATGCTTGGCATATTGAGCAGCCAAGGCACAATCGAAACCAACCATATCTTCTGGTTTCGACTCAATTTGCATGATTTCAACAAACTTTTGGTTGGTATATTTTATTTTCCTGTTTGAGTCCTCAACCAAAAGGCCCAAACCAGACATATCAAATATTTTGTTGACACTGTCTATATCCATTTATGTGAGAGGTTTTACTTTTTTTAAAAACTAGATTGGTTTGCAAATTTAAAAAGCTAAAAACCATAAGAGGTTTTCTATTAATTTTTAAAGGCATTATTTATTTCTGCAATCAATTTCGATTTTGAATTAACATCCATTTTATGGTAGATGTTTTTGATATGATGATTTACGGTGTGATATGAAATTTTTAGTTTTTCAGCTATTTCATTATAGGATAAGCCTTGTCTAAGTAGTTCAACAATTTCGCTTTCCTTCATGGTAAATGAATAGGTCGTTTGAATTGAACTAATTGCTTTTTTACTATTGTTTATAACATTTAGCAAGGAGGTAGTTGCCAGTGGTGATAAAAAACTGCCATCTTCAAATGTATTATTCATGGCTTTAATCAATTCCTCCATTTCGAATGGCTTGTTAATATATCCCTTTGCTCCATTCTCTAATGCTTTAAGAATATTTTTTTCATTCAAATCCCCAGTCATAACCAAAATGTATGTATCCGGAAATTTTTGAATTAAAAGGTCCAAGCTGTTTAAACTATTTTCCCCATTTAAATGAATATCGAGCAAAATAATTTCTGGCTTTATACTCAATTTTAAATTGTTTAAATATTCTATTGATGATACATCAAAAACACTAAAATATTTATCAGAAAGATTAATATAATCTGCGATATTGGTTCTAAGTGAGATATTATCCTCAATAATTCCAACAGGTTTTGGGTACTTTTGCATTTTGCTCATTAATAATTTAATACAAATTTATAACATCGCTAGAAATAGTTTTTAACTACAGTTAGTGATATAAAGAACTATTTTGAAATGATTATGTTTCAATACGCTTATAAATTCCCACAATGGAGCTATATGCATTTATTTCCGTGAATATCGACTATTTTTACTCAATTCTATTAATCTCCAATTAATTTATTTGCCTAATTTCAACTAATTTCTCTGTAAAAGTTTAAAATAATTACTTTTGTAGAATAATTCTAAACAAGATGAATGAAGTAAAAGATTTTTTAAATGTATATGCTGAGCAAACCCCTAATCCTGAGACGATGAAGTTTGTTTTCAATAAAATGATTTTGCCAGATGATGCTCATGATTTCCCGAATCAAAAAGCAGCACAGGTGTCACCTTTGGCCAAAAGTTTATTTGAATTCAGCTTTGTAAATGGTGTTTTTATTATGAATAATTTTGTAACCATTACTAGGGTTGCAGGGGCAGAATGGGAAGAAATTATTCCGATATTAAAAGAATTTTTGAAAGCCTATGTGGAAGCTGACGAAACCATTGTTCATAAAACAGATAGGTCAAACATTCCGGGTGCTGACAATATTATTGTGGCTCAAATTTTAGATATTTTAGATACCTATGTGAAGCCTGCTGTTGAAACAGATGGAGGTATGATTAGTTTTAAGTCGTTTGAGGACGGTGTGGTTACAGTGCAAATGAAAGGTTCTTGCAGTGGTTGCCCATCTTCAACTGTTACGCTGAAACGCGGTATTGAAGGTATGCTTACTCGCATGATTCCTGAAGTGAAAGAAGTTGTGGCAGAAGCAGTATAATACACATAACAACTAAAAAAGCCCATTTGAAAATTTTCAAATGGGCTTTTTTTTATGGGTTTATTGATATAATTCCATTACTGCTATTTACATCAATGATTGGATAGTCATTAAAATCTACCGATGCATCTCCATTTAAATCATTCGGGTCATACCCTAATGTACCTATAGAACTTGCTATATTAAGGGCTGGGTATTCGTTGAAATCAATAGATCCATCTTGATTAATATCCCCACTATAAATCATGAAAACACCGTTACCATCATCTACCAAATTATTTCCATATGCCTTACTTTGGGATATGCTAAAATCATAGTTAGTTCCACTTGAATTAAATAGAATTGGGATTGAACTCCAAGTTTTTATTGAATTTCGGTGAGATATGGAAACATAATACCTTTTTCCATTTGTTGTTGAAGGGAAATTTACATTGGCAATACCATTTGTTTGAAGCAATGCAGGGGTAGAAAATTTAATTGCATTGGTTACGGTGTCATGCAATTCAACGGTTATTGTATCTGCAATGGAATTAGATCCCAATCCAGTAACATTAAAGGGTGCAGGTGTCATGGTATAACCGCCAATATATAAACCTTGCATAAAAGCAGATAAGTTTAAATTCACAGTAGGGTATAACTGCATCGTAAATGATTTTGCAATAATGGTATCTCCTGTTGAGTTTCCATCGCTATTGGTGGAGTTTACACAAACATAAAA
This sequence comes from Bacteroidia bacterium, assembly GCA_040403075.1. Lineage (GTDB taxonomy): Bacteria > Bacteroidota > Bacteroidia > UKL13-3 > UKL13-3 > RGVD01. Next base: position 630 of record JBBALJ010000069.1, on the reverse strand, counting down.
GGTTACAGATCCGGTAAATCCAGTTGATGGGGGGACCCAATCAAAAGTCCATGTATTTACATTATTTGGTGCATCAGTGCCTATGGATGTATGTTCTAAATATTCTCTAGGAACACCTGTTACAAGTTGGATTAAGCCATTGCTTGCATTATTTACACTTAGTGAACCAAAAGAAAAACTGCTAGAAGTAGCAGAAGGTTCTAATGCACATAATTCAAATCCATATTTAATACTATTTGGGTTGGCAAATCTTAATCTAAAAGTAAACGGTGAAGAGGCTGTTCCTAAGCCATAGGGAGCAATTTGCTCCATCGTTAAACTATCCCATACTGAGCCTGAGTTAACTATGCTTGCGCCTCCATGACATGATGTACAATCACCTTCTCCAGGAGCATTAGTATACCCAGTGGGTGGACCAGAAGAGTATGTAAGAACTTGACCTGAAATTAAAAAAGCAATTAGTAAGAGTGTTGAGTAGAGTGTTTTTTTCATAATGGTAGGGTTTGAGTTGAGCTTTGGTTTGATTATTATTTCATCTGTTTAATTTTCAAGATTTGATGTACATACAAATAAATATTCTTTTTGTTACGAATAGTGTAAAATTTTTATCTTGTATAGTTAGATTTTTAG
>JBBALJ010000068.1:0-17926 GCA_040403075.1 Bacteroidia bacterium | reverse complement strand
CTTTTCCTCCTGGCATGGAGTATGAAATCAGTTATGACGTTTCTAACTTCTTAGATGCTTCCATTGAAAATGTGTTGCATACTCTTAGAGATGCATTTATTTTAGTAGCCTTAGTGGTCTTTATTTTCTTAGGCGATTGGCGTTCAACCTTGGTACCCATTATTGCAGTTCCAATATCATTGATTGGCGCATTTTTTTGCATGCAATTATTTGGATTAACCATTAACATGGTGACTCTATTTGCACTTGTATTGGCCATTGGTATTGTGGTGGATGATGCCATTGTGGTAGTAGAAGCAGTGCATGCTAAAATGGAGGAAGAACATCTCTCTCCTTATAATGCGGTGCGGAAAGTTATAGGCGAAATTAGTGGTGCTGTAATTGCCATTACCTTGTTAATGGTTTCTGTATTTGTACCTGTATCATTTATGACAGGTCCGGTAGGAACTTTTTATAGGCAATTCTCCATTACCATGGCCTCAGCCATTGTGATATCTGGCTTGGTAGCCCTTACCGTTACCCCTGTATTGTGTGCCATGATATTAAATAACAACCATGGCAAACCTAGAAAAAAAACATGGATGAACAGAGCCTTGGATAGCTTCAACCATGCCTTTGAAAAATTAACTGGCAAGTATGTTTGGCTATTGCGATTGATTGCACACAGAAGGTTGGTGACCATGGGATTATTTGCAGCCTTTGCTTTAGGTATTGTTGGTATTAGTAGTAGTTTACCATCAGGCTTTATTCCCAGTGAAGACCAAGGGATGCTTTATGCCATCATACAAACACCTCCGGGTTCAACCTTGGAAAGAACCAATGATTTATCTAATAAATTGGTATCCCTAATTCAAAAAGTAGAAGGTGTAAAATCAGTTTCATCTATTGCAGGATATGAAGTATTAACAGAAGGTAGAGGATCTAATGCGGGCACTTGTTTAATTAACTTAAAACCTTGGGGTGAACGCGACCATTCTGTGAGTGAAATTATTTTGGAGTTGGAACAGAAGGCCAAGGAAATTCCTGGGGCTACCATTGAGTTCTTTGACCCTCCCGCTGTGCCTGGGTTTGGAGCTGCAGGTGGTTTTGCTTTGCAATTGTTAGACAAAACAAATAGTGGCGATTACAAGCAATTAGAAAAGGTTACTTCCGACTTTATGCAAGAGATGCGCAAGCGTAAAGAGATCACTGGATTGTTTACCTTTTTTAGTGCCAATTATCCGCAGTATGAAATAGAAATTGATAACCAGGCAGCCATGCAAAAAGGAGTTACCATTGGCAATGCCATGAATACTCTTTCCATATTTGTAGGTAGTACATATGAATTAGGTTTTATAAAATACCAACGCTTCTTTAAAGTATTTGTGCAAGCTGCACCCGAGTATAGAAAGCTGCCTACTGATATCATGAATCTATATGTTAAAAACAATAGAGATGAAATGGTACCCTTTTCGGCTTTTATGAAGATACATAAGAAGCAAGGTGCAAATGAAATTAATAGGTATAACATGTACAATACTGCTGCCATTAGAGGTGGTCCAGCAAAGGGTTATAGCAGTGGTGAGGCCATAGATGCCGTGAAAGAAGTAGCTGCAAAAACCTTACCTCATGGATATGATATAGATTGGGCGGCCTTATCTTATGATGAAACAAGGAGAGGAAATGAAGCCATCTATATCTTTATCATCGTATTGATATTTGTGTATTTTGTATTGGCCGCACAATACGAAAGTTTTATCATTCCTCTTGCTGTTATCCTTTCCCTACCTGCAGGTTTGTTTGGATCCTTTTTATTGATAAAAGGTATGGGTTTAGCCAATGATATTTATGCGCAGGTTGGCTTGGTGATGTTGGTAGGTTTACTCGGAAAGAATGCAGTTTTAATTGTTGAATTTGCGGTTCAAAAACAACATCAAGGAGCTAGCGTTATTGATGCAGCCATTGAAGGTGCAAAGGTGCGTTTCCGTCCTATTTTAATGACCTCCTTTGCATTTATTGCAGGTCTAATTCCTCTGGTAATTGCTCATGGAGCAGGAGCTATTGGGAACAAAACCATTGGTGCATCTGCTTTGGGAGGTATGTTATTTGGAACTGTTTTTGGAGTAATTATTGTGCCCGGTTTGTATTTTATTTTTGGCACCATTGCAAAAGGCAGACAGTTGATTAAAAATGAAGAAGACAGTTCATTAACGGAAGATTTAGTTCATAGAATACATACATTTCCACAAACAATAGATCAGGAAGAAAATGCAAAATAAACATACCCTATCTCGTTATTTGGGCATGGCCTTTATAGCGATGAGTCTGATGGCTTGTAAAAATTTAACCTTGGTAAATAAAACAGAGAATAAATCTGTTCCAAGCAGCTATAACCAACTGAGTGATTCAATCAATACGGCTACAAAAATTTGGAGAACATTTTTTAAAGACCCTGCGCTTTTAGCTTTGATAGATTCTGCTTTGAACCACAATCAGGAATTAAACATTATGCTTCAAGAAATTGAAATTTCAAAGAATGAAATAAGAGCGCGCAAGGGTGCCTACTTACCTTTTGTAAATGCAGGTGTTGGTTCAAGCATAGATAAAGTAGGCAGATACACAAGCCAAGGAGCGAGTGATGCCATTACTAAAATAACAGATGAAAAATTAACACCTGAGGTATTACCTAATTATTTAGTAGGTGTAAATGCATCGTGGGAAATAGACATTTGGAAAAAATTACGCAACGCTAAAAAATCTGCTGTATACAAATACCTTTCTACCATAGCTGGTAAAAACTTTATGGTATCACATTTAATCGCTGAAATTTCAAACTCTTATTATGAGTTGGTTGCTTTGGATAATCAATTGGATATATTGAAAAAGAATATAGAGCTGTATCAAAACTCGCTTGAAATTGTGAAGCTTGAAAAACAGTCAGCTAGGGTTACAGAGCTTGCTGTGCGCAGGTTTGAGGCAGAGGTATTAAAAACACAAAGTAGGCAGTTTTATATTTTGCAACAAATTACGGTAGTAGAAAATCGTATTAATTTTTTGGTAGGTAGGTTTCCTCAAACAGTTACCAGAAATGCCAAAGATTTTACTGATTTAACTATTGATACAATACATGCTGGTATTCCTTCTGAGTTGTTGGCCAATAGAACAGATATTAAACAAGCAGAGCAGGATTTAGCCGCAGCTAAGTTAGATGTGAAAGTTGCAAAGGCTGCCTTTTATCCATCTTTTGTAATTACTGCTGGTAGCGGCTATAGAGCTTTTAATCCGACTTATTTGATACAAACTCCTCAATCACTTATTTATAATATAGCTGGTGATTTGGTAGCACCGTTAATTAACAGAAATGCTATTAAAGCAAGTTTTTATTCAGCAAATGCAAGACAAGTACAAGCAGTTTATCAATATGAGCGAACCATTTTAAATGCTCACATAGAGGTTATAAACCAATTGTCGAACATGGATAACCTAAAAAACAGTTACGACTTAAAAAACAAACAAGTGGAAGCCCTGACCCAATCAATTGAAATTTCTACTACTTTATTTAAATCGGCAAGAGCAGATTACATGGAGGTACTGTTAACCCAACGTGATGCATTGGAATCTAAAATAGAATTGGTGGAAACCAAGAAACTACAGATGAATGCGATGATAAATATTTATCAGGCCTTGGGTGGTGGATGGAGATAGGAGATCAAATTCAACTATATCAATTGACTTTATTTAAATTTTCAGTTTTAATAAATTAGTATTTATAAATATAAAAAATCATTATGGATTTCATTAATAATATAAATAAAAATTTATGAATTTGAATGCTCAATTTTGCAGCAACAATTAAAAAATAAAACAAATGATTAGAAATTTATTCACAACTACAGCATTAGTAATCGTAATTCAATTATTGAGTGCTTGCAATTCAAACACTAATAATGAAAACAAAAAAGACGAAGTGAAATCTTCAGAAATAGCTTTCACAAATTCACATGTGATGACGAAAGCGGAACAAGACTCATTGACTCCTGAACAGGTATTGCAACAATTCAAAGATGGAAATGAGCGTTTTAATTCTGGTAATCTTACACAACGTGAGCACTCAGAAGAAATTAGAAAAGCTGCAACTGGCGGACAATTCCCAAAAGCAATGGTCCTAAGCTGCTTGGATAGCAGGGTGCCTGTAGAAGATGTATTTGACCAGGGAATTGGAGATGTTTTTGTTGGCAGGGTTGCAGGAAATTTTGTAAATACTGATTTACTAGGAAGTATGGAATTCGCTTGCAAAGTGGCGGGAGCCAAGCTAATTATTGTTATGGGTCATCAACATTGCGGAGCAGTAAAAGGAGCCATTGATGATGTGCACATAGGAAATATAACATCCATGCTATCTAACATAAAACCTGCAGTTGCTATGAGCCAAAGTTTCGAAGGCGAAAAAACTTCAAAAAACGAAGCTTTTGTTAAGTTAGTGGCTCAGAATAATATTAAAAATACCATTCTTCAAATAAGGGCTAAAAGTGAAATTTTAAGAGAAATGGAAGCAAAAGGACAAATAAAAATTGTAGGTGCTTTTTACACTTTAAGAACTGGAAAATTAGAATTTGTTGATTAAGCATTTTATTGTAAACTAATACTAAAAAAAGAAAATATGAATTTTAATTTATTGATAGAAAATTTAACAAATCCCGCTTTACTATTTTTTGTACTCGGAATTATCGCAGTCTATTTAAAAAGCGATTTAGAAATACCACCCAATTCATCCAAATTTATTTCACTCTACTTATTATTTTCTATTGGATTTAAAGGTGGACAAGAATTATCACACGAAACGTTTACCAGTGAAATTGCTTGGTCGATGTTGTTCGGTATAAGCATTTCAGCCATTATTCCATTCTATACCTTTTTTATTTTAAAACGAAAATTAAATGTATTTGATTCAGGCGCTATTGCTGCTGCTTATGGCTCTGTAAGCGCTGTAACTTTTGTAACCGCTGTTTCTTATCTTGAATCGCAGCAATTAACATTGCATGGGCACATGGTAGCCATTATGGCATTGATGGAATCACCTGCCATCATTATAGGTTTGGTGTTAATATCCATATTTAATAAAGAGGATAATACAACCAATATCAAAATTCCAGCTGTTATCAAACATTCATTAACCAACGGCAGTGTTTTATTAATTTTAGGAAGTTTAGTGATTGGTTTATGTGCCAATGCGAAACAAGCAGAAGGAATTAAACCTTTTACAAATGATTTGTTTAAAGGGTTTCTTGCTATTTTTCTTTTAGATATGGGAATTACAAGTGGTAGAAAACTAAAGTCTTTCTTTTCTTATGGATGGTTTCCATTTGCTTTTGCAATACTAATTCCACTAATAAACGGTTGCATATTTGCTGCACTAAGTTCTATAGTTACTTCGGATATAACTAACCGATTTGTATTTGCAGTTTTAGCGGCTAGTGCATCTTATATTGCCGTACCAGCAGCTATGAAAATAACCGTTCCAAAGGCAAATCCAGGTTTATATTTGCCCATGGCCTTAGCAGTTACTTTCCCAATTAATATTACCATTGGAATGCCTCTTTACTTTCTAATTGTGCAAAGTATAGGATAGCTATTTTATTTGTCCTAATAAAATAGCATTTATTTGATGACTATTGTTAAAACCATACTCCATTTTGTTTGTTTTCTTATTGAATAAATATACGTTATTAGTATTGTCATTATAGCCCGTAGAAACAATAATAATATTTCCATTATTAAGGTAAAAGGCGCTAACATTATTATTGAAAGGGGATTTAAATTTAATCTCACCAGTTGTAATATCAAATTCAAGTAAATATGTTTTTGTTTTACTAAACATTCGGCTACTATAAACTATAAATAAAACATTATTACCTTTTTTATCTAGTATGTGTTTTTTATTATTACTAAAATTCATTCCAAAGCGAGGAATACCTTTTAAACTCATAATGTCTTTAAAAAATACTTTGTTTTTATAAATTCTCAAAAAACCATTAAATTGATTAATGGCGACCTCAATATCATCAAAAGTATAAACAGAAAGTAATTCTTGATCATTATCATTTATTAATTCTGACTTAGGTATAATTGAATCAATCATATAATTACTATTAGTATACCAATGTAATGGATCAGTTTTTAAATATTTATAAGTCACTTTGAAAGGTTCAATAGGCATAAAGTTGATAGGACACAAAACTTTTTTATATGAAACTTTATTAAGCGGAGATTGATAAAATAATTTTATCGAGTCAAGTTCACAAACTGCGTCAATTAGGTAATTAGCATTAGAATCTAAAATATATGTCGTGTTCTTATCATTATTCACTAACTCAGTATAATTTACATTTATATGTTTGTTTAATATTTCTGCGTTATAGTTTTCAAGATATTTAACCCTTTGGACTAAAAAAACTTGTGCATTTACTGAAAGAAAAGCGTGGGCACCTAAAAAGAATAAAAATATTTTTATCAATAGTATTTTCCTATTTATGTAACTTAAGTGTGCTGTTGTAGCGCAGTCCACTCCTGCCTTAACAACAATTTGTTTAACATTAATCACACACAATAATAACCAAAAAAGACTTTCAGAAAATACTGAAAGTCTTTTGTAATATATAATTGATTGCCGATGTTGTGCGTCCACGCCAACATCATATATACTTGCAGGCGTGGACGCCTGCAAGGGCGTATTTTTATTCAGCAAATAATTGTGCTGATAGGTATTCTCTGTTCATGCGAGCAATAACAGACAATGAAATTTCTTTAGGGCATTCAGCCGAACAAGCACCTGTGTTGGTACATGAACCAAAGCCTTCAGCATCCATTTGATTTACCATGGCTAATACACGCTGAGTTGCTTCTGGTTTACCTTGTGGTAACAAAGCAAACTGCGTTACTTTAGCACCCACAAACAACATAGCCGATGAATTTTTACAAGCAGCTACGCACGCACCACATCCGATACAAGCTGCTGCCGCAAACGATTCGTCAGCGTCATTTTTAGGAATAGGTAAATTGTTTGCATCTTGCGCGTTACCTGTGTTTACAGATACAAATCCTCCTGCTGCTTGAATTCTATCGAAAGAACTTCTATCTACTGCCAAATCTTTTATTACAGGAAAAGCAGCTGATCTCCAAGGCTCAACTACAATGATATCGCCATCTTTGAAGCTACGCATGTGCAATTGGCAAGTAGTAACACCATTGTTAGGTCCATGCGGTCTACCATTGATGTACATGCTGCAAGCACCACAAATACCCTCACGACAATCATGATCAAATGCAATTGGCTCCTTACCTTCAACAATAAGGCGCTCGTTTACCACATCAAACATCTCTAAAAACGACATATCAGGACTGATGTTTTCAGCCTTATAGGTTTCAAATTTACCTTTGTCGTTGGTATTTTTTTGTCTCCACACTTTAAGTGTTAAGTTCATATTTCCGCTCATTTTTGTTAAGGGTTTAGGGAATAGGGATAAGGCAAAAGGGAATGCCAAATTCTATTCTTTATTTATCGTTTTTAATATTTAATTTTCCAATTAACGAGTTTAGCATTTTACTTTCTTCACTTATCATGCTAAACAAATTTTCTAATTCTTTTTCTTTTACAAACTCAAGTTTCTCAGCTAATATAAATCCAGATTCAAGTTCATTGTTTGAGGAATAAGCTGTAACTAAAAAATTAATATAATTTTTCGTTGTGTGTTTACCATATCCTTCTGCAATATTTAGCGAGATTGAATTGGCTGCTCTTCTGACCTGACTTGTAAGTCCAAATATCTCATCATTTGGAAAATGCAACCTAGTTAACCTATAGACCTCAACCGAAATATCTATCGCTTTTTGCCAAACTAATAAATCTTTATAAGAACTAATTGTATTCATTTTTTAAGAGATTCGTTAAGTGGATTCAGGGACTAGGGAGGTTGAATACACTTGCCCCTATTCCCTGAACCCTAACTCCTAATTCCTACTTATAACTTCTTTGTGCTATTTTAATGTTTTCGTAAACCAAATCTTCTTTATGTAACTCCCAATTACCTACTTCTTTCATTTCCCAAGCTGCTACATATTTGTAATTCTCATCATCTCTCATGGCTTCTCCTTCTTCCGTTTGGAATTCTTCTCTAAAGTGACCACCACAGCTTTCATTTCTATTTAAAGCATCTTTACACATCAATTCACCCAACTCTATAAAATCAGCTACACGATTTGCTTTTTCTAATTCTGGGTTAAATTCGTTTGCCTCTCCTGGCACACGGACATCTTTCCAAAACTCCTCTCTGATTTTTTGTATTTCAGCAATAGCCCATTCCAATCCTTCTTTGTTACGAGCCATTCCGCATTTTTCCCACATTATTTTACCTAAACGCTTGTGGAAATAATCCACAGATTTAGTGCCTTTTATGGCAAAGAATTTATTGATTCTATCTTGAACCTCTTGTTCGGTTTTAGCAAATTCTTCCTTATCGGTTGGAATGGCTTTTGTTCCAATTTCTTTTGATAAATAAGCACCAATGGTGTATGGAATTACAAAATATCCATCAGCCAAACCTTGCATCAAAGCTGATGCTCCCAAACGGTTAGCACCATGGTCTGAGAAATTAGCTTCGCCTAAGGCATATAAGCCTTCGATATTGGTCATTAAGTTATAATCTACCCAAAGTCCACCCATAGTGTAATGCACAGCAGGATAAATCATCATAGGAATTTCGTATGGATCTTCACCCGTAATTTGCTTGTACATATCAAACAAGTTACCATATTTTTCTTTCACCACTTCCTTACCAAACTCAGTTAACTGAGCCTCTGTAGGATTGGCAATACCCTTTAAAGTAGCTACTTGCTTACCATATTTATATTTCATGTTGCTAGCAAAGTCAAGGTAAACTGCTTCACCTGTTTTGTTCACACCATAACCAGCATCACATCTTTCTTTAGCCGCGCGGCTAGCCACATCACGGGGTACCAAGTTACCAAATGCAGGGTATCTTCTTTCTAAGTAATAATCTCTATCTTCTTCAGGAATATCACTTCCTTTTTTCTTACCTGCTCTGATAGCTTCTACATCTTCTTTTTTCTTAGGAACCCAGATTCTTCCATCATTACGTAAACTCTCACTCATCAAAGTTAATTTTGATTGGTGATCACCTGAAACTGGAATACATGTAGGGTGAATTTGTGTATAACAAGGGTTAGCAAACAAAGCTCCACGTTTGTGAGCTTTCCATGCTGCTGTTACATTACTACCCATAGCGTTGGTAGATAAGTAAAACACGTTACCATAACCACCTGTACAAAGCAATACAGCATGACCGAAATGACGCTCTAATTTACCTGTAACCAAGTCGCGTGCAATGATACCACGGCATTTACCATCTATATTAACGATATCTAACATCTCATGGCGGGCATACATTTTCACGTTACCTAAACCAATTTGACGATTTAATCCTGAATAAGCTCCTAAAAGCAATTGTTGGCCTGTTTGACCTGCTGCATAAAAAGTACGTTGTACTTGTGTTCCACCAAATGAACGGTTGCTCAACAATCCTCCGTATTCGCGGGCAAAAGGTACACCTTGAGCCACACATTGGTCGATGATGCTACCACTTACTTCAGCCAAACGATGAACGTTTCCTTCACGTGCTCTATAGTCACCACCTTTGATGGTATCATAAAACAAGCGATATACCGAGTCACCATCATTTTGGTAATTCTTAGCGGCATTGATACCACCTTGCGCAGCAATCGAGTGAGCACGTCTGGCACTGTCTTGAAAACAAAATACTTTTACGCTATAACCCATCTCAGCTAAAGTAGCTGCAGCAGATGAGCCTGCTAAACCTGAACCTACAACTATCACTTCTAAATGACGTTTGTTAGCAGGGTTTACTAATGGAATAGTTGATTTATACTTGGTCCACTTTTGGTCTATTGGTCCTTCTGGAATTTTTGAATCTAATTTTGACATTGAATGTTAAATTTACTGATTATTTAAACATGAAATAAAGTGGCATAGCCGCGAAACCTATTGGGATGATGATTCCAAAGAACCAAACACCTATAAAATGGATAAGTCCATTGTATTTCTTATGGTTGATACCCAAGGTTTGGAAAGCAGATTTGAAACCATGCACCAAGTGGAATGATATTGCTGCCATTGATAAAACATATAAGGCAACCAACCACCACTCTTCTTTAAATTCTACGCTCACTTCTTTGTATAAGTCTTTAACGATAACCGTTCTTACTCTGCCTTCTATGATTTCTTCCATTTTGTGAGCCATCGTGAAACCTGCAGGCATTTCAGCTACTTCAAGCATTTCGCCTGTTTGAATATCTTCGCTATAGCGAGCATAAGGCACATGACCGAATTTGTATTCAGCCCAGAAATTACTCATGTGAACCACGATAAAAACCAAAATAATGGTTCCTAACAATCCCATATTTCTACTTGTCCAATGGCTATTAGCTTTTCCATCAACCATGGCATACTGCACAGGGCGTGCTTTCTTATTGCTAAATACCAACCAAATGCCTTTGAATGCATGAAACAGTATAGAGAAATACAATAAATAAGATACCGTTTTGATGAGGGGATTGGTGGTCATGAAAACTGCATACTTATTAAATGCAAGACCAGAATCCGCTTTGAATAATTGTAAATTTCCTACCATGTGTATGATAAGAAATGAACATAAAAACAAACCCGTTAAGGCCATGATTAATTTCTGGCCGATGGATGAGTTAAACATTTTGGTAAACCAATTCATTGTGTTTTATATTAATTAAAATTTTTAAGCAGGGCGAATGTAAACGCTAAGGGCTAATTTATAAAAATGATTTAATTCACATGAAAGCTATTTAAAATCATTCTAAATAAAAGCCTAAGCTACCCATATTAGATAAACTTTAAAAAGTGGCTTTGGTTTTTCATTCTGAAAATTTTCTAGTACTCTGAAGAAAAGTTGGATTAAACAACAGAATATAGAAAAACAAAGAGGGAACATTAGACTCATTATTTATTTGTTTATGGCTAGGTGTTACCAATAAAACAAATAAAATCTTTGGTGAAAACTTCAAAAAAAGGCAAAATTCATTTTTTAAATTTGCTTATTATTGGTGTTTTACAAACCAAATTGGGCATTTGGTGGTAACAATCTAACTCACGCAAAATATTTATCTTATACAACATTAGTTTTCTAGTCATCATAAAACCAGAAATAAATATCAAACCAATTATTAGCTAATGGAGAATTACGATTAAATGCTAATTTAACTATAATATTCCTTGCAAATGGTTCTTCAACTCTATTTCATCCAGTAAGGTAAATGTAAACGGTTTGTAGGATAAATTATTTATTGTAAACTTGTATCAGGATTATTCACCATTTATTGTAAACATTTTTAGGACGAGTCAAACTATGTCAGCAGCTTCAGATAAATTACAAGGACGAGACTTTATAGTGTTTTCAGTGCTACCATGGGTAATTGAAACAGGAAGCAATAGCAAGAATATTTCTATAGAATTAGCCTTAAGCGGAAATCGTGTGCTTTATGTAGATCCTCCTTTGGATCGGATTACAGCTATTCGTGAAGCGTCTGACCCAAATGTGAAAAGAAAAAAGGAAGTCCTAAGAAAAAAACAGCACGCCCTAAGACAGGACCCAACTAAAGAGAACATTTGGCTTTATGACCCAGAAGTGGTTTTAGAAAGCTTAAATTTTCTACCTGACGGTTCATTTTATGACTACTTAAACCAAAATAATGCGAAAAAACTAGCGAATTGTGTTCAAAAAGCATCTGATGCATTGGGTTTTAAAGACTATATCGTATTTGTAGATAGCGATATGCTGCGTTGTTGTTTCATAAAAGATTATCTAAACGCAAAAACCTACCTATACTATACAAGAGACTATTTGCAAGGTGTTCCATTTTGGCAACGACACGGTAAAAGACTAGAACCTGTGCATATGGCAAAAGCCGATGGCGTAGTGGCCAATAGCGAATACCTTAAAGCTTGGGCAGAAAAGTTTAATCCTCATTCATATTATATTGGGCAAGGTTGTAATATAGAACATTTCAATCCAGATAAAAATTGGGCCTTACCAAATGATTGGCCTAAAAACGAAAGGCCTAAAATTGTATATACAGGTTTCCATACTACCCTTCGATTAGATCTTAATCTTCTTATCGGATTAGTAGACACAAGACCCGAATGGGATTGGCTTTTTGTGGGTGCTGAAGACAAATTTTTCCAAGAAAGTAGCCTTCATGGCAAGCCTAATGCATTTTTCCTAGGCAAAAAAAGTATTGCCGAGCTGCCAGCATACATCAAATATGCTTCGGTTTGTATCAATCCTCAACAACTAAATGAAATTACCAAAGGTAACTACCCACTAAAGATTGACGAATATCTGGCAATGGGTAAGCCTTCTGTGGCCACAAGAACAGAATTTATGAAATCGTTTAGTGGGCATTGTTTATTAGCAGATGGAGTAACAGAATGGAGTGAGGTGATTGAGCAAGCAATCCTGACGGAAAGTATAGAACTTGGCAAAGCAAGAAGACTTTTCGCACTAGCTCATAGCTGGGAAAACAATGTGAAGGAAATCTATAAAGTAATCAATAAAATAGAAACCGAAAGATAACCTAAAACAAAATCCTGAATTTATACTTACAGAGTGTATGTTAGGATTAATGCAATCCAGCAAACTCGTATTTTTGACCCGATTTAATTTCAACATCTAAGATATTTTCTTTAGGTGGTATAGGGCAAGTATATTTGGCAGAATAGGCACAATAGGGATTGTAAGCCATATTAAAATCTATGATGATCTTATTATCTTCAGGGATGGTAATATCAATATATCGGCCACCACCGTATGTTTCGTTGCCATTGGTTTTATCTCCAAAAGGAATCAAAATAAATTTCTCATAGCCTGTTTTTTTATTTACTGCTTCAAGCAAGGTGAGTTTATATGGCTTTTCGTTCAACTTAAATGTAGCATATCCATATACTCGATAAGGTTTGGTTCTATCATGAGAATGTGGTAAATCGAAAATAGGGCTTTGGTCTAGCTTTTCAATAGTGGCTTCCACTTTGTAGTTTTCATCAATCTCGAAAAACTTAAGTCCAATGAATTTATCAAATAAATGGCTATCAAGCGGGGTGGTGGTTTTATTAAAAAACTCTTCGTTTTGCTTCATACGCTTAGAAGCAATTTCTTGTATGTATTGTTGATTGCCTCCGCAGGAAATCAGTATCGAAAATAGAATGAGATAAATATATTTCTTCATCATAAATTTAATAATCTTCAAAACATACCCCTACCCCCTTTCCCGATGAATCAGAAGGGGAATGCTCATTAGCAGCTATTAAGCAAAGTAAACAATTTTGAAATATGTTAAGGCTTAATACTAGCAGCTTTCACTTGTATCACATCCTTCTTAGTGGCATTGCCATGCACAAAAGCAATAACAGATAGGTTTGCCTTATTCCAATTTTTCAATTCATCAGTTGTGGGCTTATATATGAAACGTTTTCTAAATACTCTACCTGCATCCAATTTGGCTTTCAACAAATCACCGTACACACCTGTAATTACCTTTCTCAACAAATTATCATGCTGATAGTCTTCAATATAGATGGTATTTCCATTTTCATTCTTCTCTTGAATATCAATAATTTTACTTTCAAGAATGGCTACTGTTAAATATTGAGAATCGAGCAAGGATTGGGTAAAAACCAATCTTAAATCAATGGTCAATTCATTGCTTGAGGCATCATACTTAATGCGAAGCGTGTCCATATTAACTACCGAAGTAGATTGAGATAATTCACTAGTGGCATATCCCGACCAAAGTAAATCAGAAACTAAGTTTTTAGTTTCACCACTAAACAATTTACGATTGATAGCACCTGTTGGTAAACTATTGCTTGAGCCCAAATAATCTAACAGGTCATTTGCGTCTTTGGTTCTATAGTCTTGTTTACTAACATGTGGTGGTTTATTGATAGGCTCAGTAAGTGTTTTTAGTGTGGCATTCAAAGGATGGTTTGCAATTGAAAACACACGTCCTGCATAGTTACTCTTCAAAGCTGTTAATGTCTCATGTGCCCTTGGACAATTTACACAACCTACGCCTGTAAAATCCTCAATTAAAATGTTCTTTGATTCGGCAGCAGGTATGCTGTTGGTGATAAAAGTTGTATCAAGCACCGAGTTGGAAGGCTTGTAATTTATCAAAGGTGGTGTCTCTTCGCAGGCACTAAACACTACCAATAAAGTACTTATTGAAAAAAATATTTTTAAACTTTTCATACAATTAAAAATTAGTTGTTAATGTTACCCTAGCACCACTAAATGCTGGCTCTACCCTACACACGCCACCTGTACAATTTACACCCTCTACTTGTTTAATAAAACCTGCAGTGAAACGAGTTGGGCCAAATGTGTAAGCACCAAACACATTCCAATAATGCACTTGCTCAAAATTTGCAGCGTTGAGATAACCTTTGCTGATATTAAGCATATCACCTGCGCTAAAAGAATAATGAGGTGCAATGTTAAATTCAATTAAAGCATTTACAAAACTACCAAAATCTTGCTTGGTATCTAAGTATTGTGCTTCCATCCTAATCGATTTTGTTGGTGTTAATTTATAAGTAGCTTCACCAAAAATACATTGTGCCAAAACATAAGGAGTTCCTTGCGCTTTGTTTTCAAACAAGCGTTGGTTGTAGTTGATGTTTTGGTAACCCAATAACATTTTAAATCTCTTGTTAAACTTATGAGACACATCAATATAATACTCACGGAAATAACGGCTGGTATCGGCTTTAAAATCCGCTAGGTTAAGCGCATTGCCATCAAAATTAAATGATTGAGGACCTGTAACTACTGAAACATTTATATTCACAGTAGTCATATGCTTTTTGAAATAAGCTGTTTGAGGTTTATAACTCACCTCTATCTGTGCTGCGTTTTCACCTAACTCTTGTGCCACGGCATTGTAACGAGCCAATAACCTGTATGTGTTTTGACGCGTAATACTTGGCAAATAAGTGATTAGACCAAGATTTTGAATTTCGAGTGGAGATGTGCGGAATGAAAAAGATTCAATTTTTTTGAACTGGGTATTAATACCAATGCCTTTGGTGGAGTATGATAAACTTGCATAGTAAACTCTTCCACTTAACAATTGCATTCTATCTAATTGCGAATTAAGAACTGCTTCAGGCGTTTTATAACAATACTCTGTATATAAACTGATGCGTTTGTAACTTAATGTATTATAAGCATTAAAAGCATAAACATTATATGTTGGATTAAAGCGATTTTTCAAATCGTAGTTATTAATAGCTGCCGCAATATTGGCCATAGTAGTTGGATCGATGGTTCTATTCACTGCGGATGCACCCACATCAAAACCTAGGTTTTCACTCGCTTGAAAATGTCTTTCAGCATTGATACCTTTTATTACTTCAGGACGAATATCGAAACGGTATTTTTGTCTACCTGTAAAAGCCTTAATTTTAGTATCATTATTGGGAGTCCATATTACTCTTGCTCCCTGAATGGCGTAATCAATTCCTAAGTTTCTATCCTCAAATGAACGGAAAATAGTTCCTGTTCCAAATTGGTCGTAAAATGAGCCAATGGTTACATTCAGTTTGTTAATGTTTTTGCTAATATTCCAAAAACCCAAACCACTTGCGGTGTAAGCCTCTTGAGGATTCAACAAGGGTGAATTGTTAAACAAATCATACCTCACATTGAAATTATACCCACTGTATTTATAATTCAAAAACAACCAAGCATCGGTAGATGACAACTCTCTTTGGTACTGTGTGGTGGTAGCACCAATTTTATCATCCTTTACATAAAACTGATTGGTAGTTTGAAAATTTCCAGACAATTCGCCTTTGTCTTCTTTTTTGGGCTCATCATTCTGGGCAAAAACAAATGCGGAACTACTGATTAATAAGCAAGTGAGTAGGTGTTTTAATCGCATACACAGGTATAATTTAGCGGACTAAAATACACAAAAATAGGTAGTATCAAAATGTGACTAATATCCCACTGTTGGTAGGGCACTATAAACCCTCATTCCATCAACAAAATAAGCAGTTCCTGAAGGCTCAGCTCCTCTGATACGTGGCACTTCATTGGCATAGGATTGCACACCACCAACTAAATTGGCTATTCTGTTTACATTTCGGGTAGGTAAATTGATGAGTTGTCTTTTGCTAAATGTATAACCATCGGTGGTTTGTATCAATTGGTTTAAATCCGTTCGTTTAAAACTGCTTAATATTTCTTGTTTGGGAGTTGTCTGTGTTGGCACTTCTGTTTGAGCTGACACACTTGTAAAGGCAAATAAAAAAGCCACTACAAAAAAGGTTTTACCTGCAGTTTTCATTGTATTATTGGTTTAAAGTTTTTATTCCAATCCCCACGCATCATATAATGCGTTGATATATTTGTTTTCATCAGCCTCCATTTTAGAGTCTGCCATTACCAACTTCATAGCAAATGTAATCAACTTATTTCTATCTTCGGATGAGCTTACAATGTAAAATTGTTCAGCCACTTCTATAAAATGATCAAAAAGTCCTTCTTGGGGATATGCCTTAAAAAACGCCTGCTCCTTAATTATATCCATATTGTCGTTGAAATTCTTATTCAAGAAATCAATCAAAACAGATGCTTCTGATTTGTGAACACTTCCGTCAGCCATTGATAATGACATGAGTAAATGAAAACCGGCTTCGGTCTTATTCATTTTTTTTATAAACTGGGTTGGCATAATCTTAAGTCCTAATTCAGTTGTGAATATAAATCTATTTATGAAAAGTGCAAATAATTGTTGAGTGGCAAGGGGAAAGGGTTTAGGTAAAAGGATTAGAGTTAAGAGTAGTATAGCAAAAATGCGGGGTGCGAAATGACAAAAGTGCGAAGTTTACCTAGCCCAAAAACTTTCTCCCATCAACTGACAAGTATCAACCAACAACTAATTCATAAAACATTTCGTAATTTGCTTAATAGAGGTTTCCTTCGCAGCAAGAATCAATACAACACAATATGAAATTCGGAACCAAAGCCATTCATGCAGGCCAAGAGCCTGACCCAACTACAGGAGCAGTAATGACACCTATTTACCAAACCAGCACATACTGGCAAGAAAGCCCAGGAAAACACAAAGGATATGCCTATGCACGTGGTAAAAATCCTACCCGTTCTGCTTTGGAAAAGTGTATAGCCTCTTTAGAAAATGCTAAGCATGGTCTTTGCTTTAGCAGTGGCATGGGTGCCATTGATGCGGTGGCTAAATTACTTCGCCCCGGAGATGAAGTGATTACAGGTAACGATTTATATGGTGGTACATACCGCATGTTTACAAAGGTATTTGCTCAATTTGGTATCAAGTTTCATTTTATTGATTTGTATGATGCCAATAACATTAGCAATTATATAAACGAAAACACAAAATTGGTTTGGATCGAAACACCTACCAACCCAACCATGCAAATAGTGGACATCGCTGCATGTGCCGAAATAACAAAGAAACATAATCTTACTTTAGCAGTTGATAATACTTTTGCTTCACCTTACCTTCAAAACCCTTTGGATTTGGGTGCTGATATTGTGATGCATTCTGTAACCAAATATTTAGGC
This sequence comes from Bacteroidia bacterium, assembly GCA_040403075.1. Lineage (GTDB taxonomy): Bacteria > Bacteroidota > Bacteroidia > UKL13-3 > UKL13-3 > RGVD01. The sequence continues at coordinate 218 of JBBALJ010000068.1, read as the reverse complement.
GGACATTCAGATGTGGTAATGGGTGCATTATGTGTGAATGATGATAAAATTTACGAGCAATTGGCATTTATTCATAACAGTTGCGGTGCTACACCGGGACCGCAAGATAGCTTCTTGGTTTTACGCGGATTGAAAACGCTTCACCTGCGCATGAAAGCACATTGCGAGAATGGTGAAATCATTGCTAAGTTTTTGAAAAATCATCCAAAGATTGAAAA
>JBBALJ010000067.1:0-18083 GCA_040403075.1 Bacteroidia bacterium | reverse complement strand
CTATCTTTACCTAATTTTCTATTGCATAATAATATTTTTCATTCCATGATACTTTTTTGGTAAATTAAGAATGAGTTTATCTTTGATATATGTGCTACGATTATAGAAAGTATTGCTGGAAAAATTCCAACAATACTATCATATTATGAATGGTTTTACCACTCGGTATTTGGTTCAATTCTAAACACTTCACTCATCTCATTAACCAATTGGTCCAAATGCTCAGTATGATAACCTTTGCGGCCTCCTAGAACAGGATTCCAATCAGATTCTGAAGGTGTTTTTAAGTTTGCCTTTTCAATTATTGGAGTAATTGCTTCCATCCATCTTTTTTGTAATTCTTTTTCTCCAGCAAATATATTTTCAGATTGTAATTGTAATTCAAAATTACCTTCTTCGAATATTCCTAAGGCATAATTCCAAGCCATGTTTAATGCTGATTGCATGCGTGCTTTGCTTTCTTCAGTGCCATTTCCCAATTTCACTAACCAAATATCAGCATGAAAAACATGATACTTTATTTCTCCTTTTATTTTTCGTGCAACTTTGGCCAAAGGTTCAAAGCTACTTTCAGAAAGCATATTGAAGCGAATTTGATCTGCATGATCAAATAAAAAATGCCTAACTGATGAAAAATCGTAATCATCATTTGGTAACTCTACCAATTGCGAATTGTGAAACTGTTTTGCTTCGCGCATAAAGGCATTTGTATCAGGTTCAGGTTCTCCCAATTCATACAAAATTTGAAACAATGCTTGTGCATGTCCTATTTTATCTTGTGCCATAGATGAAAATGCAATATCTTCTTCCAATATGGGACCAAGTCCTGTCCATTCGCTGTTTCTATGACCCAATATTAATAGGTCATCAGCCATTTTATATAGTAGTTCTTTGATTGACTCAGTATTCATTTTTGTGTTTTTTTGCTACAGATTACACTAAACAAATTTGTCTGTGTAATTTGTGAAATCTGTGGCTATGATTAAATCTTATTTTCCTTTTTGTATTTGTTTATCTTACTCATCACTTTATAGCCTCCAGCCTCTCGGTATTGCTTTTCAGGGACAGTATCGAAAATGTCTGAATCATCATATTCAGATGCAAATACATTACTGGTTTTTACTACCCACATATTGACGCTAATGCCTCTTCTTCCATACTGTTCTTTGCCAAACAAAAATGCCATTTCGGGATTTGGTGCATGTACGATACCTACATGAATGTGTTGGTCGCCACGTTTCTTTTGATGAAACACCTCATAGGTTTCCCAATTATCCATTTCGTCCAATGGGTTGATTGTGTTGTTTTCTTCTATCTGTTCGCGATTAATTCGCGGGTCTAATGATTGTATCATGCTATGCTAAAGGGGTAACGTATTTTTCAGATTTGTTTAATAATGCTTGTCTTACCCAACGCCCCTTTTCTTCAGCCATTCTGCGCACTGCTAACCTCTCGGCATTGCAGGGACCTCCGCCATTGATTACGCGCTTAAACTCATCCCAATCTGGCTCGGTATAATCCCATAAGCCCGTTTCTTCATTTAATTTTAAATTAGGATCAGGAATAACCAAACCTAAGTCCCAAATTTTTGGCACATACATATTTAAGAACTGTTGACGCATATCGTCATTACTAGCCATTTTTACTTTCCAACGCATCAATATCTCAGTATGATTAGATATTTTATCACTAGGTCCAAAAAAGTGCATGATAGGAGGCCACCAACGTGTAAGGGCTTCTTGTACCATCTTACGTTGCACAGGTGTTCCAGTTGCTAATGTTACCACATTGTCGTGTCCATATTTAAGATGGAAACTTTCTTCGGTACAAATCCTATCCAATGCTCGGCCATAAGGACCATAACTACCTTTGGCATTTGCTACTTGGTTGATAATAGCACCTGCATCTATGAGCCATGCTATGATACATGCATCAGCCCAGGTATAGGCTGGATAATTAAACACATTTGAATATTTTGATTTACCAGTGATTAGGTCATTAATCATTGCTTCACGGCTTTTTCCCAGTGTTTCAGCGGCACTATAAAGCAATTGTGCGTGACCTACTTCATCTTGTACTTTAGCCATCAAAGCGAGTTTGCGTTTGAAGCCTGGAGCTCGTGTAATCCATGTACCTTCTGGCAATGCACCTATGATTTCCGAATGCGCATGTTGCTCAATCATTCTTATTAGCTGCTTTCTGTATTCGCGAGGCATCCAATCTTTAGGTTCGATTTTTTCACCTCTTGCAATTCTGGCTTCAAATTCAGCCAATTTAATAGGATCCTCGCCATCAATAATTGATTTTGGCTTCTCATTAGGATCGATGTAAGCATTTCCGTACATATATTTTTACTTAATTATTTATTTTAATTACCTATCAGTTACTAGGCGTTTTCTTAATCCACCCATAATAAAATTACTTAGTTTTTCAGCTATTTCGCTTGCATTCATTTTGCCTTCAGGCTTGTACCATTCATTGATAAAATTAATGGTAGATAGAATGCTTAAAACAGCAAATTTCTTGTCAACGTCATCAAATATATCCTCCTTCTCACCATCAGCTAAAATGATGGTAAATTGATTTTCATATTGTTGACGCAATTGCTTGAAAAGCGTGAGTTTTGGTTCACTCAAGTTTCTCCATTCGCTTAAGAATACAGCTGATTGATTTTGATTTTCAGTAATGGTTTCAACGTGAAGTTTTATGGCCATTCTTAGTTTCTCTTCTGCGTTAAAATAAATATCATTTACTTCTTTGGCGTTGGTAATAAATTTATCTGCCATGTCGAAACAAATCTTTTCCAACAATTCTTCTTTCGACTTAAAATGGTGGTAAATACTCGCGGCTTCTATACCCAATTCCGCGGCTAAATCGCGCATGCTTGTTGCCACAAAGCCTTTTTGTTTGAACAATTTTGCTGCTACATCTGCAATTTGTTCTTTTCTGCTGATATTCAATATTTCTGCCATTGCCTAACGAATGTTAGACAAATGTATAAAATGAATTTAGAAATGCAAATTTTTGATTAAATTTTGATGTAAGGTTGACCAAATTTGTATGAAGAAATTGTGAATTAGTTAAAGAATTGAATTTCGATTTAGTCAATACATTTGCCAAAGTGAATTATCCATCATCTTTAATAGAGGAAGCCGTTAATGAGCTCTCTAAATTTCCAGGGGTTGGCAAGAAATCTGCCCTTCGCATGGTTTTGTTTTTATTGAAGCAATCACCCACAGATGCCCGAAAACTGGGAGAGGCGGTAATAAACATGCGCGAAAAAATCAATTTTTGCAAAAGATGCTATAATGTAAGTGATTACGACCTGTGTAATATTTGTGCCAACCCAAAAAGAAATGCCCAAACCATTTGTGTGGTTGAGGATTTGAGAGATGTAATTGCCATTGAAAATACCAATCAACACAATGGCATGTATCATGTACTTGGTGGTGTGATATCACCCATGAATGGTATTGGTCCTGATGAGTTGAAAATAGATGAATTGGTTTTGAGGGTAAAAGCCGAAGAAATTTCAGAGATAATTATGGCCCTTAGCCCAACACCTGAAGGTGATACAACTATCTACTACCTTTCTAAAAAATTAGCAGGGTTGGATGTGAAAATTAGCACCATTTCAAGAGGGATAGCCATAGGTGGCGAACTTGAGTATGCTGATGAAATTACGTTGGGTCGCTCTATTGTTACACGCATACCTTATCAGACGTAGCTGTTTCCTTTTTTACAGGTAGGCTCGTCTGTGATTTGGTTTTTTTGCAAGTATTGAAAGTTAATCCACCTAATAGCATAATAGCCAGCAAAGTATGTTTAATTGCCTTCATAGTTTTGTAGTATTTGTTCTATAATACGTTGCAAATGTGCAGGAAGTTACATTCAATTAATATTATTTTTCGATTAAGTTCAATTTAATAGGGATGAAGTGTCTTTTTAGGGAGGTGAAATTATTTTCCCTTCCCGAAATTTATATTTTGCCTATAGCTCAAATAGAACGAATAAGAGTAATCAAATTCGCTAGTTTTGAAGTCGTAAAAGGGTTCTAATCTAGCAGTCATATAAAGTTTGTCGTAAAGGGGTTTTTCATATAAAATCCTTAGAAACAATAATTCCCTTCTGTTATTAGGACTAAAATAGTTTGGTTTATCTATACTTTGAGCTTGGTAAATAGCCGTTCCTCTAGGAGCTACGAAGTTTTGCGAATTCCAATAGCTAAGCATAAAACCTAAATTTTTGGTATCTACAAAGGCGTTAAAATACATCGCATTTCCATTATCAAAAGGCATTCCTGAACTAGAGTTTTCTTTGTATAGCAGGTAGTATGGCTCAAGGCGTATTTCCTTAATAAATTGATTCGAAAAGCTTTTAGAAATTCTCAAGCCAGCAGCGGCATTCATTTTTACATAAAGTTGATTGATGCTGTCTTTGTCAATTTGCCCCCCTTGATGAGAAAGCATAAATTGTGATATGAGCACTACATTCCAATCCTTGCTTTTCACTTTAGAGTTAAATAAGTCAAATTGAAAACTGCTACCTGTGGTTAATTGTTCTTTGTAAGCTGAACCTCTTTCAATAAACTTTTCCCAATTAATCCAAGTATCAAAAAAAGTTCTTTGGCTATTATATTTTACTTGAAATCCATTCTCTATTCTGTTTTCAATTACCCTCGAGATATCAAACATAGGTTCGATTATTCTGTGACTTAGGGCCCCTTCAAGCGTTCCGAACAGCATGCTGAAATTGTTTTTTTGTGCTTTAAGTGTAAAAGTAGGCGCAATGGAAGTGTAGGTGTTTTCGGCACCAAAATCATTCCTTAAAAAAACACCTGTTTGTAAGTTAATATGTGGATTGACTTGATAATAAATACTGGGGTTTAATTGATAACCAAATAGTGTACGACCTACTTCTATTTTACTGTAATACTCAGTATTGCGCATGTAGTTGAATGCATTCAAACTTAAGCCCAATCGATTGCTATCATTGGGATTTACATCAATTTTATCTTGTAAATATTTGTTGTCTAGCTGAGCAAAAGACACACAATAGCTAGATAAAAAGAGGAGTGAAAATATGCATTTAACTAAACGCATGACTATAAGTCCATAGCATTGGAAATCAACTCTGCAATATCAAGCACTTGAACCTCTTGCTCTTTATTGTGATGTTTTACACCATCTCTTAGCATGGTCATGCAAAAAGGACAAGCCGCAGCTACCACTGATGGTTTGATTTCTAATGCATCATCTATTCTTTCAAGATTTACTTCTTTGGTTCCTTGCTCAGCATCTTTAAACATTTGAGCTCCACCTGCACCACAGCATAAGCCATTGGCTTTGCTTCGTTTCATTTCTACTAATTCAGCATCCAATTTTTCTATAACCTCTCGAGGAGCCTCAAAAATATTGTTTGCTCTGCCTAGGTAACAACTATCATGGTAAGTAATGCGTTGGCCTTTGAAAGCCCCACCTTTAATAGCTATTTTACCGTCATTTAATAATTGATTAATTAGGGTAGTATGGTGCAAAACCTCATAAGAACCGCCCATTTCAGGGTATTCGTTTTTGATGGTATTGAAGCAATGTGGGCATGCAGTAACAATCTTTTTGATATTGTAGGCATTTAAAGTTGTAATATTCTGCATGGCAAGCATTTGGTAAAGAAATTCATTCCCTGCTCGTTTTGCTGGATCGCCTGTACAAGCCTCTTCAGTCCCTAAAATAGCGAACTTAATGCCTGCGGCATGCAAAATTTTGGCTACAGCTTTGGTTATTTTTTGTGCTCTTTCGTCAAAACTTCCTGCACATCCTACCCAAAACAAAATTTCGGCATCCTCGCCTGCTGATGTCATTTCAGCTATGGTACGAACTTTAAATTCAGTCATAAAAATGATAATATTCGAAGGCAATTTATGAAAACTGAGAGAAAAGAAAAATCTAAGTTTCAATGCGGTAGTAAACAACTCATAATTTGACCTTCAAACTTTTAGTCATCACCATAATGCACAAAAAATATGTAATCAATTTTATTGATTATTTTCTAGATAGCTAATATTGGTTGAAAATGACAATAGCAATCCGGCCTTTTTCCTTTTAAAATTATTGCTAATTTTGACTTTTAGATTGCATACAAGATGTGGTATGCATAAACTTGATGACACCATAGATGCTAGGCTTGAGAAAAGTTACCATTACAAGATATATAACACCTTTGCGAGAAGGAGGTTCTTTGCCTGCCATGGCTCCAACCAAACCAGCCACTGATGTTATTTCATTGTTTAGCAATGCTTACACCAATGTAACAGTTGACACTTGGAGAACAGGATGGTCTAATGGTACACTTACTGAAATGAAAATTGGAACAGATGATGTAAAAAAATATACTGCTTTAGATTTTGTAGGAATCGAAACGGTTGCAAAACCAATTAATATCAGCGCTATGGATTTATTTGAATTTGACGTTTGGACACCAAATTCTACTAATTTTAGATTCAAATTAGTTGATGCTGGAGCTAATGGAACTATTGGTGGTGGGGATGATAAAGAACATGAACTTACTGTTACTCCTACATTAAATGGATGGAATCATGTATCGGTGCCAATATCTAATTTTACTGGCTTAACAACTAAGTCAAATATTGCACAACTTATTTTTGCAAGTGCGCCTACAGGTACATCTATTGTTTATTTGGATAATATTATGTTTAGTAAAGCCCCAGTATTAGCTGAACCAACTGTTGCAGCAAAAACTCCTACAAAACTAGCTAAAGACGTTATTTCATTGTTTAGCAATGCTTACACCAATGTTACCGTTGATACATGGAGAACAGGATGGTCTAATGGAACACTTACAGAAACAAAAATTGGAGCCGATGATGTTAAAAAATACACCGGATTGGATTTTGTTGGGATTGAAACGGTTGCAAAACAAATTGATTTAACTGGTATGGATTCATTTGAATTTGATGTATGGACTCCTAATTCTACTGCTTTTAGGTTCAAATTAGTTGATGCAGGTGCTGATGGTGTTATTGGTGGTGGTAATGATAAAGAACACGAAACTACCATCACACCGACATTAAACGGTTGGAATCACGTAGCAGTGTCAATATCGAGCATGACAGGCCTTACAACCAAAAAGAATATTGCACAGCTTATTTTTGCAAGTACGCCAGTAGGGACTTCAATTGTATACATTGATAATGTGTTGTTTAGCAAAAAAGCCACAACTAGTATTGCATCCCTTTATGCAGAATCCATCGGTGTTTTCCCAAATCCTGCAAACAATAATTTAAATATCACCACTAAAAATAATATACAAGATATTGCTATCTACAATTCATTGGGTCAGGTTGTATTAACAACATCACCAAACACCAATAATGTAAATGTTGATATTGCTAGTTTACCAAATGGTTTCTATACTGTTAAGGCTAGCATAAACGGTGTTGATACCTTCAAGAAAATTATTAAAGAATAAATTTAGTTTATATAATTAATTCAAAGGGCGATTAGATTTTTTCTATATCGCCCTTTCTTTTTGAATAGCCAATTGATTTGGTTGAACCCAGAATAAGCATTAGGGTGATGTAAATTCAATTTATTAAATAACTTATTTACTTACATTTAAGCAATCTTACCAATACTTTTCGCCAGTTAATCTAGCTAATTCAATTTTGGCACTACACAGCTGAAATTCGTATTGCAACTTGTTTAACAAAGCCCTTTGCAAATTAGTTGATGCAAAACTTAAATCTAAAAAAGTAGCAACCCCATTCCCATATCGAATTTGTGTTAATTGATAAACCGACTGAGCCGCCTTTATTTGGCTTTCAACATTTTTAAGTTTAGTTTGGTTAGTTTCTATCTCACTTATTGCTTGTTTTATGTCTCTTCTATAGGTGTTCTTTAAACTCACTAAACCAAGTTCAGTTTGTTTAAGACTGTAGGCAGAAACACCAATCTGTGACCTTGTTTTAAGACCAGAAAAGATGGGAACATTCAAACTAATACCTGCCAAATAATTAAATCTATTTTCGTTGATGTCGGGTTGGTATCCATTTCTAAAACCTGCTGCAGCTGTGGCATTCAGAGTAGGTGTCAATTGTTTTTTATTTAGCTTCAAATCAAATTCTGATTGGGCTATTTTGCTTTTCATTAAAGCGTATTCTACATTTTGTGATTCGGCCAAATTGATGTATTCCTCTGCACTCACATTCTTAATGGCAAAACTTAATTCAGATTGATTAACCAATCGCTTGCCTGTTGTGTATTCCAGCAAATTGAGTTGTTTCTGCAAACTATTTTCAATATCAACTTTTCTGTTTAGTTCATTATCAATACTTGCTTGAATATTTAATAAATCAATCTTTAGGGCATCACCATTTGATAATTTACTCTGAACCACCCTTCTGTTTTGTTCGAAGTATTCTATAATACTGTCTTGAATAATAATGGCCTTTTTAAAATAGATAATATTATAATAAATATTAGCCACTTGTGCCGCCAACTGACTCTTATTAAACAATGTATTTTGCTTGTTGTAATTCAACTCTTCTTTTGATTTGTCAATAGATGATTTCAATCTGCCAAAATCAAGCAGTACATAATTGGCGGTTATATTTGCATTTAAGTTGTTATTTGGTTGAAACTGCAAATTCCTTGTTATACCAGGACCAACAGGCAATGTAGCCTGACTGATAGGGTCAATATAATTGTAACTAACAACACCCGATATAGCTGGTGATAGGTTGCCACGTGTGCTTTTCAATTTTTCATTGCTTATAAGTTCTGATTGTTCAAGCTCCTTAATTTTGGTGAAATAATTAAATGATTCTTGAATTAAACTTTGCAATTCCTGAGTGCTGTTTTGTGCCATTGAAGGCAAAAACCCTAGGATATAAATGATTAATATGATACTATATGTTTTCATGTTCGATATGATTAGTGTGACTCCTCTGCTACTTTAGCTAAAGTGGATGCATCCATTTTTTTAGTTCGCAATAAAAAAAGGAAAGGAATGGTTATTAAAAAGAATAGACTGATAATTAAATACGAATCCAAATAAGAGAGCAAATAAGCCTGTTTAGTTACAGCACCATCAATGGCTTTGAAAGCCGCCAATTGCGCATCAGCCGCACTAAAACCCTTGCTTATAAAAACCTGTGTGGTGTTGGTTAACCTCTGCATCATCTCTGGATCGTTGGCAGCGGTATTACTTATTAAATCTAAACGATGTATGGCATATCTTTGTGTTACGTAGGTATTCATCATGGCAATGCCAAATGCACCACCTAATTGTCTTAACATGTTTGTTAAAGCAATACCCGAAGGCATATCTTTAGGTGCCAATCCTACTACTGCTTGGTTTATGAGAGGCACCGTTAAACAGGCTGTCCCAATTCCCCTTAACATTTGAGGGAAAATAAACCACGCCCTGCTTGCATCGGCAGTTGCCAATGAAGAGGTATATCCATGAAAAATAAAGGCTATGAAACCAATTACAACGTAAACAATGGGAGGTGTACCCGAACCAAGTGTTTTACCAATAACAGGCATTAAAAACAAACCGATAATAGTTCCAGGAACGATGGCGAATCCAGCCTCTGTAGGTGAATATCCCATTATTCTTTGCACAAGCACAGGAAAAATAAAGACAGAACCAAACAAACCAAAACCACAAACAAAAGTGAGTACATTGCTCGCTGCAAGGTTGGTGTTCTTCAATACTTTCAAGTTAATAATCGGGTTGGGCACATGCAACTGCCGCCAAATAAAAGTACCTAGTCCTATCACACACAATGGGCTTAATATTCGGATGTATTCACTCTCAAACCAATCTTCGGATTGGCCTTTTTCCAATACATATTGCAGACAACCAACCCCCATCACCAGCATAGCAATTCCGAAATAATCAATGGATATGGCTTTTCGGTCGATATTCAATTCATCTTCTTTTTTATCAATAAAGAAGAGGGTTAACATGGCCGCTAATATTCCAAAAGGTATATTGATATAGAATATCAATGGCCATGAATAATTGTCAACTATCAATCCTCCTAGACTAGGGCCTATTGTAGGTCCTAACACAATACCCATTCCAAAAATACCAGATGCCATGGCTCGTTTTTTGGGTTCAAAAGCATCAAACAAAATACCTTGAGATGTGGAAAGAAGAGCACCTCCACCAACACCCTGAATAAATCGCCAAGCCACTAAGGTCCACAAATTGTCAGCATTGCCACACATATATGAGGCAATTGTGAAAATAAAAATGGATGTTAAATAATAGTTTTTTCGTCCAAAATATCTCTGCAAAAAGCCCGTCATTGGAATGATGATAACATTGGCAATGGCATAGGCAGTAACCACCCAAGATGTATCTTCGATGGTAGCACCTAGGTTACCACTTATTTGCGAAAGAGCAACATTCACTATACTCGTATCTATCAGCTCCATGATGGCTGCAGATATCGTAGTAAAGACAATCATTGCGCGTTTTAATCCGGTTGGATACATGCTCTTAATTGGTTTTTATCTCAACTGTCACGCTTAATCCCGCTTTCAAATATTGCTTTACCTCCGCTATGTTTTCAATGCTAAGTTTTACTGGTACCCTTTGGGTTACCTTAACAAAGTTTCCTGTAGAATTATCAGGAGGTAAAAGAGCAAAACGAGCACCAGTGGCATCACTGAAATCAGATACCTTAGCTTGAATTTTTATACTTGAATATCCATCCATTATCACATTAGCTGGCATGCCCACTTTTAGCTTTTCTAATTGTGTTTCCTTAAAGTTAGCGGTTATCCAAAACTGTTCGTTATTAATAACGTTAAACAAGGTTTGACCAGGCTGAACATATTGTCCTTTTTGTAAATTTGACTTACCCACTTTACCGCTATAGGGTGCTACCATTTTTGTGTAAGTCAATCTTAGTTCAGCATTTTTAAGTGAAGCTTGTTTTGATTTGATTAAAGCTTCTACTTTTTCAATTTGAGCATTAGCATTGTTTATTTGTGATGCTGCATAAGCTAATTGGTCTTGACTTGACAATAATTGTTTTTGAGCTGTTTCAAAGAATGATTTGCTGTCATCCGCTTGCTTACGGGTAATAGCATTTTCTTTCAATAAGCTTTGGTCTCTCTGCCAATCAGATTTTGCTTTATCTGTTCTTATTTTTTGGGTTTCCAAGTTGGCTTTCACCACATTTCTGTTTACTTCAGCACTTTTCAATTGGGCCTGAGCATTACTCATATCGGCTTGTGCCGAAAGTAAGTCTGCCTGAGCTTGGTCAACTGCCAATTGGTATTCTCGATCATCAATGGTTAGCAATACTTCACCAGCTTTTACTTCTTGGTAATCCTTTACAGCCACTGAATCAACATAACCCGCTAACCTGCTAACAATAGGTGTTGCATTAGACTCTATCTGCGCATTATCGGTACTTTCATGGGTAAAAGAATTCCATATTTTATAGGTGGTATATCCCAATAATAAAATCCCAATCAAGGCAAATAACCAAATGGGTTTTTTCTTTTGTTTAACTTCAGGTGTTGTATTCATAAAATAAATTTAATTGAACAAAGGTAAACTTAGTTGACTATAAAAGTCAAGTAAATTGACTAATATATTTTAATAATTATATTTGACGTGAAATATGACATCCAAAAAATCAATAAAAACAACGACAACAACTAGTGCAAGTGAGCCTAAAAACATAGGCAGACTTGTAAATATGTGGAAACGTTTTTTTGACGATTGGGCTCACGAAGAACTTAATAGGCATGGCTATGATTATTTCAAAATGGCCTACATGCCTTTTATTATGAATATTTCAGAATCAGGTAGCACCAATAATGAAATTGCAATCAAAGCAAAAGTAACAAAGCAAGCTATGAGTAAAGTGGTGAAAGAGTTGCTGGCTTTTGATTTGATAAGGATTCAAAAACACGAAACAGATGCCCGTGCAGCCTTAATTTTTCTGACACAAAAGGGTAAGGACTTAATTTCTGACACAAAAAAATGCGTGGGTGAATTATCATCTGAGTACATAGATATTTTAGGTGAAAAGAACTATAAAGTAATGATCGACTCCATGTATAAGATTGTTAAACATCATGAACTAAAAACCCATAATAAAACCTTAAGTTTGACCCATTCCATTTAAAAAAATGATAAGCGAAAAAGAAATTTGGCAAGCTCTTGAAGTGGTGAAAGACCCTGAAATACCGACCTTAAGTATGGTGGATATGGGCATTATCACTAAGGTTGAAATACGCGGTGAAAGCCATGTGTTTGTTGAAATGACTCCAACATTCACGGGTTGTCCCGCAATCAAAATGATGGAAAACATGGTGGCCGATAGGCTAAAAGAAATTGGTATAAAAACAGTAGATGTTAAAACCACTTTTGATACACCATGGAATAGCAATAAATTAACAGAAAGAGGTTTGTTATGCTTAAAAAAACATGGACTTGCACCACCTCCAAAACACAATGGAGAGATAACGAATGAGTTGTTAGAAACCAGTGTTTGCCCTCATTGCGGAAGCAGTAATACTGAAATGAAAACGCCTTTTGGTCCAACGCTTTGCCGAAGCATGCATTATTGCAACAACTGCTTGCAAGCCTTTGAGCAATTTAAACCAGTGGTGTAGTAAAGCTATCTTTTATCACAGCCATAAACTGCGGATACAAAGCCTTTGAAGATCCTATAATACTCTTGCTAAAAATGGTATCATCGCTGCCATCAAAAGTGGTAACAATGCCACCTGCTTCTTCAATCAAACAAATTCCTCCTGCAATGTCCCAAGGGCTAAGACCATATTCAAAAAAGCCATCAAACCTGCCACAAGCCGTATAAGCCAAATCAACTGCGGCACTGCCCATTCTGCGCATACCTTGTGTGTGAGTCATCAAGTATTTTAAAGCCTTAATATATTCATCCATCACCTTAAAATCATAATAAGGAAAGCCAGTGGCTAATAATGATTTTTCAAGTTCGGTGTTTTGCTTCACAGATATTCTTTGTCCGTTTAACCATGCGCCTCCATTTTGCCAAGCATAAAACATCTCTTCTCTATTCACTTCATATACCACACCTAAAACAGGCTTGCCATTTCTAATCAAACCCACACTTACACTAAAAACAGGAAGGGCATGAATAAAATTGGTGGTACCATCTAAGGGGTCAATCACCCACATCCATTCTTTTTGTTCGGTGGTTATGGTTTGTTCTTCGGTTATAAATCCTGCTTCAGGAAAAATACTCTTTAAACCAGCTACTAACATCTCTTCAGCTGTTTTGTCAACATAACTTACCAATTGATTGAAGCTCTTTACTTCAACCACATCCGCATTAAAACTCTCTCTTTCTTTTTTAATAAATAGACCCGCTTCCTTAGCAATGGCGCATGTTTGAGAATAAATACTTTCTAAATTCATAAGGCAAGAATAAATAAAAGGAAAATAGAAACCTAAGGATGTTGAATTGTATCAGTAGTATGGAAGAAAACACTAAACAGACATATCACGCGTTATTGAACTTCGTCATTTTTACGGCTACACTATTGATTAATAAAACAATTTAATATTTTGCATATAAGAAACTACATTATGAAAAATAAAATTTCTCAATTCTTGAAAGCCTGCATCATCTTTTGTTTCATATCAGTCTTCAGTTTTTCATCGTATGCAAGTCACATAACTGGTGGCGAAATGAGTTATCAATGCCTTGGTGGCAATGTATATAAATTATCATTCAAAGTATACAGAGATTGCCAAGGAATTCCTTTATGTATGTGCCCTGGCATGAAGGGATGCACCTTAACAAACATTCAAGTAACTGGACTAGATGCGGGCTGTGGTAATATGCCAACAAGCATTAGCATGAAAATTGACTCAAATGCAGTTAGCGGCTATGATTTGGTGCAACTTTGCAGAGGCACTAAAACCATTTGTACCAATTGTGGTACACGAAGTCCAGGAAGTATGTATGGCGGGGTAGAAGTATACACATTTACAGGTACAGTAGACTTATCACAAATTACACCAATAAGCTGCTGCAATATTGCGGTAGGCTGGACTGAATGTTGCAGAAGTGCCGCGAATACCAATTTGCAAAATCCTTCAGGTTTGGCTTACTACATAGGAGCTACCATAAACCGATGTGCTGAACCTTGTAACAATGCACCTGTATTCATGAACAAACCCATAATTATGATGTGTGCGGGACAGCAATTTAATTATAACTTAGGTGCATACGACCCTGATGGAGATTCGTTAAGTTATGCTTTTGGCAAGTCGATGATTTCGCCAACAACACCAGCACCATATGTGTCACCATACAGCTTCGATACAATTCCATTTCCATTCCTAGGTCAACCAAATGTTAATACACCTCCTCCTTATGGTATTCACCTTAATCCAAATACTGGAGATTTAAGATTCACTCCTGTAGGTAGTTTTGTTTCAAATCTTGTTATTGAAGTTACACAATGGAGATTCCTGCCCAATGGAACTGCCTATAAAGTAGGCACAACAAACAGGGATATTCAATTCTTCTCTAAAAATGATTGTAGCCCAAATGAACCCCCTAAATTTATTACCTATAACGAGCAGGGCGATTTAATTAGCAATACCCAAGTAATAAATCCTAAACCAACTCCTATTCCTACCAATTATATCCCAAAAACAAATTGGGCATTTAATGTTAACGAAAACAAGTGTTTTTTAATTGAAGCATTGGATGGTTTAGAGGTAAGTGATACCACTGATCTTGCTATATTAATTCCACCTAGTTTTAGCAATGCTACCAATGGCATTGCCACGATTGAACCCACCTATCCAAGGCTTACCTACATAGATTGCGATGAGCATATAGGCATACAAAAATTTGATAGATGGAAGTTTTGTTGGACACCTACGATGGATGCTTTCAACAATGCACACAAAAGACCTTATTTCTTCATTGTTGAAACCAAAGACAGGTCTTGCCCTGTTCCAGCTCGCTATGCAAGGTCCTTTGCCATTTGGGTTCATTCATCTACCGATTCAACCTCATCCATTAAAGACTTGATTGCTGAAGATATCAAACTATATCCTAACCCAAGTAATAGCCAAAGTTTGTTGGAATTGAAAGAAATAGCCAATTGGAAAATTGATATTAGTGATGTAAACGGCAAACAAGTTAGAAGCTACAAAGCCTTTAAAGGCAAGGAACTTAGCATAATTAAGGATGAACTAAAAACAGGTTTGTACATGGTATCAATCAAAAATTTGGATAGCCATAGCACATATGTCTTGAAACTGATGTTTGAATAGTTGGCAGAAATCCCTTGAAAAACATTTAGATTTCAAGCAAGTTCCTGTTTTACAAAACTATTATTCCTGCTTTTTTGTTTATGCAGATTTAGTTAGGTTTGCGCCACTAAAATTATGACACAAGACAGAAGAGTTAGGGTACGATTTGCACCTAGTCCCACAGGGGCTTTGCACATTGGTGGGGTGCGTACAGCTTTGTACAATTATTTATTTGCCAAGAAACACGGAGGAGATTTTGTCCTACGTATTGAAGATACCGACCAAACTAGATTTGTGCCAGGTGCCGAAGAGTATATTATTGAGAGTTTGAAATGGTTGGGCATTGAGCCTAATGAGGGTGTTGGTTTTGGTGAGGGTCCGCATGCGCCTTATCGCCAAAGTGATAGAAAGCCTATGTATAGGCAATTTGCCGAGCAGTTGATTGCTGCAGGATATGCATACTATGCCTTTGATACGGCTGAAGATTTAGAAGCTATGCGTGAAAGGCTTAAAGCCTCAAACGTAGATGCTAAATACGATGGCATCACGCGCTCAGCTATGAAAAACAGTTTGACCCTACCTGAAGATGAGGTGAAAAGAAAGCTTGAAAATGGCGACCCTTATGTAATCCGTATCAAACTGCCACGCAAAGAGGAAGTAAAATTTCATGATGAAATTCGCGGTTGGATTATTGTAAATACCAGTCAAATGGATGATAAGGTATTGTTTAAATCAGACGGAATGCCAACTTATCATTTAGCCAATGTTGTGGATGATTGGGATATGAAAACCACCCACGTTATTCGTGGTGAAGAGTGGTTGCCATCAGCACCTTTACATGTTTTGCTTTACAGATATTTAGGCTGGGAAGATGTGATGCCTAAGTTTGCTCACCTTCCTTTATTGTTAAAACCTGATGGAACAGGGAAATTAAGCAAACGCGATGGTGACAGATTGGGCTTCCCTGTGTTTCCATTGGATTGGGAAGACCCAAAAACAGGCGAAAAATCTAGTGGCTACAAGCAAGCAGGTTATTTACCAGAAGCGGTAGTAAACTTATTGGCCTTTTTAGGTTGGAACCCTGGCACTCATCAAGAATTGTTTACATTAGAAGAGCTAATAGCAGCCTTCACACTTGAAAGAGTGAGTAAGCATGGAGCAAAATTTGATCAAAACAAAGCCAAATGGTATAACCAACAATACGTACGTAAGGTTGACAATCATTTATTGGCACCTTCTTTAAAAGCAGCTTTGGCACTAAATGTCCCTGATGCTACCTTTAGTGATGAATACATTGAGAAAGTTTGCGGATTGGTGAAAGAGAAAATAAGTTTCGTTAAAGAACTTTGGGACTATAGCAATTACTTTTTTATTGAACCTGCAAACTATGATGAAGGCGTTATAAAAAAACGTTACAACGAGAAAGTACCTCAATTGTTGAGCGACTTAATTGAAGCTTTTTCTGCACTAACAGAGTTTAGCCATAGCAATACCGAAGCGGCCTACAATGCTGTTTTGGCTAAAAACGAAGTAGCAAGCAAAGACTTTTTGCAATTATTTAGGGTTTGCCTAAGTGGTGTAGCAGGTGGACCTCCTATTTTTGAAATGGTAGAAATTTTTGGTAAAGACAAGACCTTACAGCATTTAAACAAAGCCGCAGCAAGCATTAAAGGATAAGCATTATGAACAGACCCATTAGAGTATTGGTAGCCAAAGTAGGACTAGATGGTCATGACCGTGGAGCCAAAGTAATAGCTACAGCCTTGCGCGATGCAGGTATGGAAGTAATATATACGGGCTTGCGCCAAACACCCGATATGGTGGTGCAATCGGCTTTGCAAGAGGATGTGGATGTAATTGGGGTGAGCATACTTTCTGGTGCGCATAATACGGTATTTGCTAAACTAAAAGAGTTGATGGATAAAGAAGGAATGAATGATGTGCTTTTAACAGGCGGTGGCATTATCCCTAATGAAGATATTACAACGCTAAACGAAATTGGTGTAGGAAAAATATTTACCCCAGGCACCAACACATCTGATATAGCTGCTTATATCAAAACATGGGTGGCTGAGCATAGGGATTTTTAGATTTGTTAATTTTCTGAATATGAGCGATAATTGTATTAGCTATGAAAAAATCAAGTTGTACAATTTTGCTTTTCATTATAACATCTGTAAAAGTATTTTCCCAAACGGATATAAATATTGATACAAGTAGATTTGATTTTCCATTAGCCATTTGGGTTCAAGGAGGGTTGATGCCATTATCGGATGAAGGATATAAATTAAATGTAAATTACAAATCTCATTATTTTGGATTATCATACCATACATACAAAGAAGCAACTCTAAGATTTTTTGGTGATGTTACTCCAGATGAAAGTGTCATAGATTATTCTGTTTTATATGGAATTGCTGGTAGACCAAAAAAATATTTATTGTTTACAGCATCAAGCGGCATTGGAATAGCAGAAACAGTAACAAGAGGAAATTTGATTTCAAAAAGCAGCTACCTCTTTTTTTCTTCTAAAATATACGAGAAAAAAAGGAATACTGTTGTTATGCTTCCCATCAATTTACAAGCATCCATTAATGTTTGGGGATGCTTAGGGTTAAGTTTGGAATTCCAAGCAGGCATAAACTCGGTGAAATCATACGCAACTATGTTGGCAAGCATTCAAATTGGATTAATTAGAACGCATAGAATCTATTAACCCAATTTCATCTTCACATGCTCAATATCTGCTTCCCAAAAATGCTCGCCTATTTCTG
>JBBALJ010000066.1:14758-18208 GCA_040403075.1 Bacteroidia bacterium | reverse complement strand
AATTTATTTGTTTTTGTCTATTAACAAATAGTCCTAATTTTGGGGAAGCTTACATAAACCTTCAAAGGGTAGTTTTCTAGCTCTAGTAAAATCTTTTTCACTAACCCTATATGTAAGCAAAGTGTTTTTTGAATGGATAAATATATTGGTAAGAGTAATAAAATAGTGTCCTCGTTTTTTTGCCAAAATCCTTTTTCTGCAAAGAGCCAATTAAATTGTATAATAACCTTGTTTAGTTATTAATATTCAAATGTTTACAGTCTTAACTTAATGACATTGGGCCTGCACTAGCCGGGTGAGCTCCAGCCTTAGGAATTGTTTTTTTATTGACGACCTTTTTTTTGAATATTAATATTAACACGATTATTTACCATAAGGTCCAAAATCGACATTACACCTTGTAATGCATTCATTTTTTGTTCATCACTATATTTTGGAACCTTAACACTAATACCTGAATGATAGTATAATTTGCCTCCATATTCAAAATGATACGTAATGCCATATGAACTTAGTCTTGGAACAATTTCACTCATGGTATCACTTCCAGAAAAGACATAAGCATATTTACCATCGTATTTGTTTTCTAAATAAGATTTATGAAAAATAAAATAATACTTATTACAATGAATTTTTTTGCTCGCTTCTGATCCCCAATCTTTCATTAATAATAGTTTATCTATAGTTCTATAATTTAATCTAACGGTGTCTTTTGAAGGTTGTGCTAAATTGGGAGTTTTTTTATTTGATACTCCAATGAAAATTAGTGTATCAGGTTTAATATCTATCAATCGGAGAGTCTTTCTACTTTTGTCTAAAAATTGTAAATCATAAAAACAGTTTCTAAATAAATAAAACCCAGTTTGACTGAATTCTGCCATATTATCTTTAATTATTGGTTTTTTTTCTTTGTTCAAAACCATTACATTCCAAGAACTGTCTTGTTGTCCCAATGCATCAAACTGAATCATAATAAGAAAAATAAATAGTGTTTTAATCAACATAATAAGCTCTTTTGTTTTATTATTCCTTCACTCATTTATTTTTCAATTTTTCATTCAAAACACCAAGTATGTTTTTGGCAAAAGTATCAAAAGAAATGGTATCAGATAAATCTATATCCCCATCACTTATCATGTCTATACTTGTGTTTGTTTTCGATTTGGTTTTTAGATTTTCAAATACACTTTTGCTTGTTTTAGTGGTACCATCAATTTCAACTAATTGTTTCATGGTGATTTATTTAAAATCAAAAGTATTCATTTTTGCCTTATTGACACAGCCTATTAACAAAAAATCCCTCACTGGGAGATTTTTTGATTGGTATTGATATATGGCTGGTGCGAGCGTTACGCTCGTTCCTTTTAATTATACCTGTATACATAATACACTCTTGACTTACCTTTAAAAATTACAAAATAGTCATGTTCTTTTATTTTGAAAATCTCGTCTGGATTGATTGATTTTAAATCTGGATTTTCTTTTAAAAATGTTTTCAAATCTTCTCTGAATTTTGGGTCATTTATGTCTAGGGTTTGTGTATAGGTCATCCATCTATTTCTTTCCTTTTGATCTTCAATAAATGTTACTTTACCTGTTTGTGTATTTATGTTATAAAGTGTTCTACATAATTCTTTTCTATCAACACCAAACTCTAGAATATTACCTAATAAAAAGTTTATTGATACCCTGAAATTAGGAATAGAATTGATGTTTACTTTGCCAATATCTTTAACAGATTCCCATTCCAACTTGCCATCTAATGAGAATTTTTTAAATATAATAAAAGTCGATTTTGAATTTTCTTTTTTAGCAAAGGTAATCAGATAAACACTTTGGGAATTTAGCTTTGTACTACAAAAACTTGCTGTTCGTTGAGGGGCTATTGCAGCTGTAGACATCTCTTGTATTTGAGCTGTAAATCCTGGTAGCAATGCATCTAACATGAGGCTATTTTTTAAATTACCTTCTTTATCATGTATGGCTATGGCGCGTTTACAATCTGTGACTTCTTTTCCTTTTTTGTAGGATACATTTCGCATACTATAAATCAAACCATCTGAAATACCAATATACTTAAACTTATCCAAATCTAAATAATTTCTTGCCGTGCTTTTTTCGAAGGTTTCAGCAGGAATTTCAGGATAGTTTTTAATATAAGTGACATAAAATTCTTTAGTGTTCAAGTTGTATTCGGCAGGAAATGTATATCCCTTTCTAAATTCCATGGAACCCTGACTTATTTCTACATCCATGCTTAGCTTATTTCCTGTTTTTTTTATATTAGTAAAGTAATAATAAGCACCATTCGATAAATCTTCAACATATTTTTTAAAAATGTTATATAAATCAATATTACCTTCAATTGAATTGAGAAGCATATTGTCTTTTATGCTATACTCTTCAATTATGAAACCCTTATTATTATCAGAAATAAATCTATAAAGATTGTTTTCCTCTTTAAAAAATACACCACTATTATCAAAACCTTTTAATTCTAAAACAGAATTTGTAACATCTATGTACGCAAAATTCATAGTGTTTTTTGAAAAATAATCTAGTCTAACCGAGATTCCTGTTTGGTTAATTGGCACATAAACTGGGTCTCTACCATTAAGCGATTTTTTAATTTCGTATACTTTAGTAAAAGTTTGTGATTGCAGGGCGGTGCTAGCTAATGTTAATAATATTAGGGTTTTGAGGATGCTTTTACATGGTTGTTTCATGCTGTGTATTGGTTGATATTGTTTAGTTTATATGGCTTAATCTTAGAGCAAAAAAATAAATTTAATTGTAATTACAAGTTATTTTTGGCTTGTAGTTTCACCGTTCATAGTGGTTCGGTTCACCGCAATCTTTTAAATCTCATCATTAGTCTATAAACAAAAAAATCCCGAAGCCATGCTTCGGGATTTTGAATTTTTCTATTTCCTGTTAACTAACAACCATCAACTAGCTCTTTAAAGCTTTTGCTGCTTCAATAATTTTAGGCATCACTTCAAAAGCATCACCCACTATACCATAATCAGCGGCTTTAAAGAAAGGTGCTTCAGGATCTTTGTTAATAGCTACAATTACCTTGCTGCTGCTAACACCAGCCAAATGCTGAATAGCACCCGAAATACCTACAGCTATGTATAAGTTTGGTTTAATGGTAATACCTGTTTGACCTACGTGCTCGCTATGTGGTCTCCAATTCATGTCGCTCACAGGTTTGCTACATGCGGTAGCTGCACCCAAAGCATTAGCTAGGTCTTCAATCAAATGCCAGTTTTCTGGTCCTTTTAATCCACGTCCACCGCTTACTACCACTTCAGCTTCAGTTAAAGGAATTTTACCAGTCACTCTACTTACTTCCACTATATTGGTTACAAAATCTGCATCGCTCAAGTCAGCGCTCATTTCAGCTATATTAACCGATTTAGCATCCTGCTTGATATCAAAAGTGTT
>JBBALJ010000066.1:0-14658 GCA_040403075.1 Bacteroidia bacterium | reverse complement strand
CGCTCATTTCAGCTATATTAACCGATTTAGCATCCTGCTTGATATCAAAAGTGTTTGGTGTTATGGCTAATACTTTTATGGCACTTGTAATGTTTACATCAGCAAAAGCCTTACCTGAAAATACACCTCTACGCACTTTAAATCCAGAGGCAGTATCAGGTGCTGAAATAACACCACTTGCAATACCAGCTTTTAACTTAGCCGCTACTCTGCCTGCTATTGATTTACCTGTGTAGGTATTTGAAATAACCAAAACACTTGCATTTTCTTTGCTCGCAATTTCTGCTACTACCTTGGCATAAGCCTCAGGCACAAATGCATTTAGTTTATCGTTGTTTACATGGATAATTTTATCAGCACCATAAGTAGCTAATTCAGCTAAATGTGCATTATCAACTTTGCCTAACACAGCAGCAATGGCTTGCCCACCGGTAGTTTTAGCTATATCGTTTCCATAACTGATGGCTTCAAAAGTTGATTTTTTAAAAATACCATCTATTTGTTCTGCGAATATTAATACGTTCATGTTTGTATAATTTTTTATTGAATGATTACAAGATTGAAAGGTTTATATCCCTTATTCCTCTTGCCTTTATCCTGATTAGATTATTTTGATATCATTATGTAAAATGCCAATTAATGAAGCAGCATCTTCTGGTGCAATTAATTTCACACCACCTTTTGCAGGAGGTAAATCAAACGCAACCGTTGCAGATGTTTTTTCAGTTCCTGTGGCTTCAACCACTTTTAAAGGCTTTGTTCTAGCGGCCATGATACCACGCATGTTTGGTATACGAGGTTCGGTAAGTTCTTTTTGAGCGCTAGCCACCAAAGGTAGTTTGCAAGTTACTTTTTCTTTACCTCCATCTATGTCACGTTCCATGGTAGCAATACCATTTTCAATTTCGATGCTTGTAATTACATTTACTGAAGGTAAGCCCAACATTTCGCCTAATAAGCCCGCCACTTGGCCGCTGTTATAGTCAATACCTTCTCTTCCTGTCAAAATCAAATCAAAACCTTCTGATTTGGCATAAGCTGCAATTTGTTCTGCTACAAAATAAGCATCAGTAGCTTCAGCGTTTACCCTTACGGCATCTGTAGCCCCTATGGCCAAACCTTTTCGTATGCTTGGCTCTGTTTCTGCCAAACCTACTGTAATGGTTGTAACCGTGCCACCTTGCTTTTCGGTAATTTCCAATGCCCTTGTCAAAGCCAATTCGTCATAAGGATTAATAATAAACTGAACACCTGCGGTGTTAAATTTCGTGTTATTATCTGTAAAAGTAATTTTTGAGGTTGTGTCAGGCACATTGCTCAAACAAACTAAAATCTTCATTTATATTGCTTTTATATTTGCGGCAAAAGTATTTAAAAAAAGTTCAATAGGAAATGGAAAGCAATCGCTTGGAAAAATTACTCGAATTACAAACACTTTATCCTGATGATTTATTCAACAAATACGCTGTAGCCATGGAGTATTTGGGCTTAGGCAAGGCCTCCATTGCCAAGGAAATTTTTGAGCAAGTATTAAAAAGTGATAAAAATTATGTTCCAGCCTACTACCAATTGGGACTGATTTTGATGAACGAGGGCAATGAAACTAAGGCATTAGAAGTTTTTGAATCAGGATTGGTTCAGGCTAAAATAAAAAATGATGCACGTTCTGTTCGAGAGTTTCAAGCCGCTATTGATGAGTTGACTTTGTAATTGAAACCAAATCCAATAATATTGCCATATCGAATGAACAAAGGACTTTCATCATTGCTATGTGTTGTGTTTTTGACTGCTTGTGGCAGTCAAGACAGCTATTACAATTATGACTTGCCCGAAAAGGGAAAGAAAGGCATTGACTACAAAATACCCGATACCATAAAAGCATATGAGGGTATGAGTTTGAAAGAAATGTCATACCATGCTGATGTTGACACCAGCACCTATGCTGAAAACCTATTGTTCGAAAAATCTGCGAGGCGTTTTTTCTCAAACCCTAGTTCCAAAGATATTTTTAGGGTGGTTATCAATGGAGAACATTACTACAATGCCACCATTGATTTTAGTATTAAAACGGCAGGAGGCGAGGAAATATATCATGATAATTACCCTTGCATGCAGATTTTAGATGAAGCTTTTGATGGAGGGGGCAACTATGCCACTAATTTGCAGCACCAAGATTTTATCAAAAAATATGTCTTTGATTTTTTTCAAAACAATAATTTCAGAACCCCTGCAATCGACCTAGAGCGTGAGTTTTCTGAAGACTTTTCGAGCAAAGCAGATTGGGAAGATATCAAATCAGATAGCAGTTCGGTAGGATTTACCTATTCTCGTCAGCCACAAAGCAAAACCGAAATTGCCTTTAGCAAAAAGAAAAATATGACGGTGAAATACTACCAATATTAAATCTTTTTGGGATGGCACCCTGAGCAGAGTCAAACGGTTAATCTGGGCTGGAAGAAAATTAATTACGATTATAAATCACTATTATAATTCAGTATGACTTAGGATTGTCGTCATGGTGAGGTACGAAACCATCTTATCTGAAAAGAAATAGCTACAGAACTCAAACTCTAAATGGTTTATTAATTTTAAGGCTTTTTCGCAGGAATTTCCCTTTTGTAAAATTCAAAACCACCTTTGGTGTACAACAGTCTCATTTCATCATTTACATGGTCTTTTGAGCCACCCACATGCATCACAAAGTAGGTAGGCTTGTCGATATCACCCGTTTTTAGCCAGTTTTCATCATAATACTTAGCATTGCTTTGAGGCATTACTTTGGCATAAAAATATGTTGCATAACTTCTGTAGCCAGGGGTGCATACATAGCAGTCTTTACCAGCAATGTTTTCAAAAAACTCAATAGCAGGTCGCTGCGAGTAGTCTTCAATTTTTGGTGCCACCAATCGGAGCAAGGCTGGCAAGAAAGTAGCGATAAAAAACAAGATGAGCATAAAACCCTTGGCGCTTTCGTTTCTAAACAAGTAATGGCAGGTTACAAACACCATAGACAATAGCATACTACCCAGCATAAATTCATACCCATTCCAACTTGCATCCACACTTAAACACGCCACTGCAAAATCATCTTTTATCAATGGAATAATATTGTGTTTTAATACATCTGTAAATGGCAGAATGCCTATCAGCATAGCTAATACCACACCGATAAAAGCAAACAAAACAATTTGCCATTTCGCAATCTTTTTATCTCCAAAAACGAAAGCATTGATTTGATACGCAGCCATAAAAGTAAGTGGCAAATAGCAACACGATGAGTAATGTACAATTTTGGTTTTTACAATCGAAAATAGAATCAAAACCACCCAAAACAATATCATCATAAATAGATAGAAATTATCTTGTGGATTGCATGCATCCAGTTTTCTTTTTATTAATCCTTTCAATGCAAAAATAGAAACAGGAAAAGCCCCAAACAAAAGCACCAATGGATGATAATAAAAAGGTTGACCATGATCTGCCACAGGGTTCTTGAATAAATCAGCTTGGTAGCTCACAAACTCATTGATAAATGTAAAGCCATTACTATACAATTCAAAGGCAAACCAAAACAGACTAATGCCGAGGGCTGTGATGGTAACCAATAGAAAATGTTTGATGGAAAAGAAAAATTTGAAGGATGTGAATGCCATGTAAACAAACAAAGTAAGCAGCACAATGATAAGCGCTACTGGCCCTTTGGTTAATATGGCAAGCCCTACGGCAGCGCCCAGTAGGAGGGAGTAGCTAGTTTTTTTCTTCTCATCCTTTTCTAACGAAAAAAGATGTAACACATAAACCGCTAAGAAAATAAATAGATTGTATAGAGGGTCGATAATCCCACTTTTAAAATACAAATGAGGGGTGATAGAACCTGTAATGCAAAACACCCACAGATAGGCTATTTTTCTACCAAAACGTTTTTTCGAAAATGAGTAAACCAAGAGCAAGGTAATGATTCCAATCAGAGCATTGGGGAATCGGGCAGCATATTCGTTTACACCAAATATTTTCATGCTCATCACCTGCAGCCAAAAGAATAGGGGAGGCTTTTCCCAAAACGATTGGTAATTAATCTGTACTTTTTGATAGTTGCCTGTGACCATCATTTCCCTTGCCGATTCAGCAAAGTTTATCTCGTCCCAATCGAACAAATGAACAGCCCCCAAAAAGGGCAAAAACAATATGGCAGCCCACAAAGCCACCACTGCATAATCATATTTTTTTAACAGTTGAAGCATTTATCTTTTTATTGAAGAAATCGCAGCTATTTTATTCCTTTCGATAAGCCAATCGTATACCAGCACACTGGTGGCAATACCAATGGCCGAGCCCACTAGCGTGTCTTGAAAAAAGTGTTGCAATAAATATATCCTGGTATAAGCAGTGAAAATAGCCAATAACAAACAAAGTATTTGAAAAGCGGGCTTTTGGTAAAACAGTGCCAAAATAGTAAAAAAGGCAAAGGCTGCAGCCGTATGACCTGATGGAAAGCTATTGTAATGATGAATCTCCACACCAGGCACCACATGCACTTGAGACATATCCAAAAATTTTGAAGGACGGTTTCTATCATCAAAAACCAAGTGTTTTAGGCCTTGCACAATCAGCGAGCTAATGGTATAAGCAAATACACTAGCAATACCCAATTTTTTATTATTAAAACTGAGGAACATACTAGCCACCAACACAAAAAGACCATCACCCAAATAGGTTCCGTATTGGCAGGCAAAGTCTAAAAAATCAGTATAGTGGGCATTTACAAAAATGGAAATATCGGTTTTGCTATAAGAAAACTGAATGACAAGAGCCAATGAAAACAATAAAAGATAAGCGATGAAATAGGTTTTATTGTGCTGAAGCAATTTTTTCACACTGCAAAACAAGTAAATTTATCCCTATCCCCAAACAAGATTATGCATTCTAATGAATTAGGCCTAGGGGCTTTTGTTTGATGACATTCTGCTAATGGCTAGTGAACGCCCAAGGCATGTTCATTGATTTATTTTTCTAGCATTAACTTTTGTATTCGATGTGAGGGTATTTTGTCGTGCCTTTTTCTAATAAAATTTTTGCTTAAATAAGCCACAGACTTGCTCTGGCCTAGGGGACTTGATAGCTCTTGTGAATTGGGTAAATTGGTCTTCGTTAAGAAAAAATGTGCTACCAAATTGATAGCACATTTTGTGTTTAAATTTTGTTCAGCATCCTCTGAATTATCCCATTGAATGGAAACCGACCTTGTTTCCTTCTGTGTCTATAAAAAGTGCAATAAAGCCATTGCTGCCAATAGCGGTTTTCGGCAAAATAACTTTTCCTCCGGCACTTTCAACTCTGCCTAATGGAACTGAAAGGTCATTTCCACCATCTAGGTAAACAGTTGTGCCAGTTATTGCAGGAACAAAGTTTTCGCCAAAACCAATTGCTCCACCAAATCCGCCTTTTTGTGGATCAGACGGTAAATAGGCATATGGCCTATTAGGGTCGTCAATAATTTGAACATCTAAAACTTTTGAATAAAAAGTTTTTGCTCTTTCGAAATCTGTTGCTGGGATTTCAAACCAATTTAAATTAGTTACCATGTTTGTTAATGTTTATTTGAGTTTTTATTTTTTTGTTTTGAATCTTCAATTCACTGGGTCTAAAATTTTGAAGAACGCATGCTTGCATTAGTGTTAAATCAATTCCTAAATTATCGTTATTAATTAAATTGCTACAACCTCATAAACCGCGTTAATATTTCCCTTTGTTGCTTTTGAATAAGAACAAATCGATTGAGTGATTTCTACCAGTTTTTTAGCCGTATCGTAGTCTACATCATTTATTTTAACCAGAAGATGGGCTCCAAGATCAAAATTCCCCTTATCATGTAAAACACCAATTTTAGCTGTTACAGTAACTTCTCCAATTTTAACTTTTTCAATTCCTGCTCCTATTGTTAGGCTTGTGCCAAAACAAGCCGACCAAGCTGCTGCAAATAATTGCTCTGGATTTGTTGCGCCACCAGCACCCCCCATTTCCTTGGGAAATCTGATATCTAGGTCCAACAAACCGTCAGATGATTTTGCGTGACCATTGCGTCCTGCTAAGCTTGTCACTTCTGCTTCATACAATTTTTCCATAATTAATTATTGTTTAGTTGTTTGTTTTTTTGAATGATACTTTGATGTTACCGCACAGGTACTTGCTATTGTAATCAGAATGATTTTGCTTGACATGTGTTTAACTTTGATTTATTCTTGTAGTGCAAATAATCAATGTAATTGTATTTTTAACAAGTAGGATAATAAAACAAAGTATGTATGAATATTAATACTAATATTGAAAATCAAGTAAATAAAAAAGAAGAAAAAATGATTTTTGATGAATACACTTGTCCAATAACTGCCACCATGAAGGTTTTGGGTGGAAAATGGAAGCCTATTCTCATTAATGCGATATACTTTACTGCTCCTGCAAGGTTTGGTGAATTGAAAAGAAGTGTAAATGGAATTACCCAATCAATGCTTACTCAGCAGTTGAGAGAATTAGAAGAGGATGGAATCATTAGAAGGAAAATTTATGCTGAAATTCCGCCAAGGGTTGAATACACCCTAACTGAGTTTGGACTTACTTTGTCGCCAATATTGCAATCCATGGCTATATGGGGAAAAGAATATAGAATAAATAAGCAAAAGGCTTAATGAGCTAAAAATTTCATACTCTTTAAGCTTGCTTAATTATATTGAAATCATGCTTTCATATTCAACAAAATTTTGTCTCCTCATCTACTGTTCACGCCTGAGGCTTTCAATAGCTTAGGTGTCTCTACAAAATACATGTCAATCTCCCCCTTGTTTTTAGCTGGAATTTTACCACGATAAGTGCAATCAAATTTGTCCTTAACTAATTCAAAGGTGGCTCCACTAATATTTATCTTTCCGGGCTCTCCGTTACTCTCTATTCGTGAAGCCATGTTGACAGTATCACCCCAAATATCGTAGGCATATTTTCTTACTCCAACTATTCCGGCAACAACTGGTCCTGTGTGAATTCCGATACGTATTTCAAATGGAATTTCCCCTCTTGCCTCTTTTTCTTTTTTACGTTGATGCATATAATCACGTATTTCAAAAGCTGCCTTGAGCATATCAACGGCATGCGTATAATTGCTTACGGGCAGGCCGCTTGCACAAAGGTATGCATCCCCAATAGTTTTTATTTTTTCTACTTTGTGTTTTTGAACAATGTGATCAAAGGCACTGAAACAGGTGTGTATTTCATCCACTAATAACTCTGCACTTACCCGTTCGCTAACACTTGTGAAATCCTTAAAATCGGTAAACATTACAGTTACCATAGTATATGATTTAGCTTTTGCAGTACCTGTTGTTTTTATTTCCTCGGCCACTTCTGAAGGAAGTATGTTCAGCAGCAATTCTTCACTTTGTTTTTTCGCAGCCTCGCTTTTTATTCTTTCTTGTTCACTTAATTTTTTCTCTTTGTCTAACTTATTGCGTTGCATATAAAATGCAAGTGCCACACCAACCATACCCATAAAAGCACCGCCCATTCCGAACGCTAAGCCAAGTGTAATAGATTCATTCTTTTCCTCAATCTTTTGCTGACTTTCAATGATTGCTTGCTTTTGAGATGCTTCAAGATTTTTCAATTTGCTCAAAAGTGAATCAATAATTTGCTGGTCTTGCGCAAGAGAGTCAAACTGGGAAAAGCATATCATTAATATCAAAGGAAGTAATTTTTTCATAGTCATTTTTTTGCAAAATAATTTATGTTGGTTGCCCTATATCAAATCGGCTAACGGCAGCGTATGAAAAAACTATTCACAAACTATAATGTAAAAATGCGATTAAAAGGAGAAAAAACAAAGTAATAAAAAATATTATTTGTAATAGAGAAAACGCATGAATCAAATAATTCCTCATTACCGCAATTAAATTGAATTTGTTTGCGTGGATTGCCTTATAGCAAATCAATTAATAAGTGCTTTATTGAGAAACTAAACTGAACACGTATAATTTTTAAGCTAAAATAATCAAAACTTGAAGTTGTCCATATTTTTATCCCAAGATGTATTTAAAGCTTTATTTTTATGCTTAATCATATATTTTCTGTATTTGTATCTATGGCTATAAAATTAGTGTGATGGGCCTTTACAAATATGGCAATATCTGTTTAGTTTTAAGTCAACTGAAAGACAAGAGCCACCTAAAACAATAAAAGATAAGCGATGAAATAGTTTTTATTGTGCTGAAGCAATTTTTTTACACCGCAAAACAAGAAATTTATCCCTATCCCCAAACAAGATTATGCATTCTAATTAATTAGGCCTTGCGGCTTTTGTTTGCGGCTTTTCTGTAAACTATAAATTGCTGCAAGGTATTATTGCTCTATATAGTGCCATGCCAACCCTAGGCTTTTAGGCAATCGCTGTTCGCTTGAGGCAAGTTTTTACATAAAAGAAGATAACTGTTTAGGGCTTGACTATGTTAGAGACTTTAATCATCGGGCACATCGAGCAGCTGACTTATTGAGAGGAAGTTCAAACCATTTAAAATCTGCGGAGAATAATTCTCCGACTAATACCAATGTGCTTTGTATGGCGCTTTTTTTTATCATTCAACTATCTTAATAATAACATTTCCTGTTTTTTGTCCCGATTCAACGTATTTGTATGCTTCCACAATTTGGTCTAACTTATAGAACCGATCAATTACAGGCTTGTATTCACCTTTTTCAGCAAGGTCTTTCAAAAATATAACATCTTGTTTAGTGATGGACGGAATTGGAAACAGAAGTCTTTTGCCACCCCAAAGCGGAGTAGTCAAAGCAAGTAATAGATTCTCTCCGTTTTTTCCTAATTCGGTTGAAATGTAAATTCCTTTTTTAGTTAATAACGGTTTGCACTGTCCAAATGAACTTTTCCCAACTGCATCAAAGATGAATTCAAACTTATCTTCTGTCTTTGTAAAATCCTTTGTCTGATAATCAACAACAATGTCTGCTCCGAGTGATTTTATTAAACCTACGTTTTTAGTATTACACACTGCTGTTACAATTGCTCCAAAATGTTTTAATAATTGCACAGCCGCTGAACCAATAGCACCAGTTGCTCCATAAACTAAAACATGTTGACCTCTTTCAACTTTTGCTGCCCTTATATCCACCAGGGCATAATGTGCTCCTTCTGCAAGTGCTGCCGATTCATCAAAGCTTAAATTCTTAGGCATATGTATGACCGCATCATTTTCGGCAATGGTTAAATATTCCCCGTGTCCACCGCTGGTTTTATCATTAAATCCAAAAACTTTATCACCTTTCTCGAATGTTTTTATACCTTGCCCGGTTTCTTCAACTACACCTGAAAACTCACAACCTAGTATCTGATGCTTTGGTCTTAACAGTCCGGTCCAAAAACGGGAAATAAAATATTCAGCACTACGGAAGCCTGAATCAGTGCGGTTTACGGTTGACGAATAAACCTTAACCAATACTTCGTTATCCTTAGGTAATGGCTTTGGAACTTCCATTAACGAAGCAACTTCTGGGGGGCCATATTTTGAGTATACAATCGCTTTCATTTTCTAAATATTCATTTAAATCTTGCTTGTGTCATAAGCTTGCCTTTATTGGCAAAGATTGAATCCCAATCCATCGGAATTATTCGCAAACTGCAATGTAATAATGCGGATAAAAGGAGAAAAAACAAAGGAATAAAAAATGTTTTTTCGAATAAAGAGAACGATTGGACCAAATGAACACTCATAATCACAGTCAAATTGAATTTGTATGCGTGGATAGCCCTATAAAGCAAGTCAATCAATAAAGGCTTTATTGAAAAACTAAACTTTCCTAAGCAAAAAACTAGCAATTTGGGCATGTGCGGATAGGTGCTAGCTTTCTTGCATTATTAATTGTCTTTAATTTCAATTTCGTTCTCTTGTTTTGATGTAGCTTTTCTTAAAATATCATAGTACAAACCTATAACAAGGAAGTCACGTCCGGTTTCATCATTAATTCTGTAGTCGAATTGATGTAAATAACCAAGTTGCAAAGTTGTTGCTTTAGAAGGTTTATAATTTAATGCAAATAGCAACCTGTTCCTTTCAAAATAAGGTTCCTTGTCAGTAAAAAACAATTCGTTACTTGCACTGATTTGGTATGGCTTGTATTCATTTTGCTCCTTACCAAAAGGATAAGAAATCCCAAGTCTATAACGAAAACGATTGCGATAACCAGCACTCGTCCACCGCAATTCTGTTCTATACCGCTGTTCTATTTTAAGTTCACCAATCGATTGAAATAATATAACTTGTGGCCAAACCCTAAATTCGTTATTGTTTTTAGGTAAAACAAAATCACCTCCTTCTTTGTATGTTTGGTAACTACCTGCACCTAGAGACAGTTTTACATTCTTGTAAACTTTGTAATTAATCCCTCCTTTAAATTCATAGTAATGGAAATTGTTGTATAACTTTAATGAACGTAATTGAGACTCTCCAAAAAAACTTAGTTTGTCAGTATGGGAATACTTTAAATTTATGATATTCCAACTGCCTAAATCATTAGTTTGTGCAATGGTCTTATTTGTACATAGAATTAAAGCTATTATTGGCAAAAAAATTAGCTTCATTCGCTTTTTGATTTTAAAGTGTTATTTTTTTCAGTAACTGAAACTGATTTTTGTAATAAAAGCGAATTAGGTATGGTTGTTATTTCCCCATCATTTGTATTTATATGAACGAAGAAATAGGTCAAATCAACCACTTCTCCTTCAAAGGGATAGTCTTTATCTAAGACTTTAATTTTGTCTCCTATTTTTACAGGATGATTGAAAAATAGTAATAAGCTTGATGTTACATTTGATAACAATGACCATTGAGCAAAAAATGCGATGCCTAAAGCTGTAAAAATGGTTCCTACGAAAACAGCAATTTCATTTTGTTTAAGCCCCCAGATAGCTGCTAACAAAACGGCTACTGTTAAAAATGACAACAAATGAACAGCTTTAATAATCATTTTTCGTCTGCCGCGTTGCAAGTGCGTTTGTTTTAATGAATCATTAATAAAAAATTTAGTAATGAAGTGAGTAACAACATAGCCCACTATCACTATAAAGGTTTCAATTATTTGAATTTTATATGGTTCCATTTTCTATTTATTTTAATTGTCTTTTAGTTCTTTAACAAGTCTTAATTTTAAACAACGAAACTGTTTTATACGCTTTCAACGGTTTGTAAATTTGCTATGGGCGTTTGTTCTTATTCAAATGTAACATAGGAAAACGAATTTACCTACCACTAAAATCCCGTCAAACAGAGACGAATTTGCCTATGGTTGGTGTTTTAGCGGAAAAGTTTAGCAATCCATTTCGATTGGTTTAAATACCAACCGAGGACAAATAACAATATTATAAATTAAGATGATGATTTAGTGCTGAGAAAAAACTTCCGTTTGGCCCATTATCATCAATTAGCGCTGGGGCAAGGGCTCCAGGCAAAACAGCCTCAACAGGATGTTCGGCAAATTCACCACCTAAATCGGTTCTTAGCCATCCTGGGTCCAAGGTATTTATTCTAACGCCAGTGCCTTCAAGTTTTATAGCAATATCTTCAGTCAATTTATTCACTGCCCACTTAGATGCTCCATAAGGTGCAAGTTCTGGTTGGTCTTTTATACCTGAAGTAAGATTAATTATTCGTCCGAAACCATTCTCAATCATCGGAGGAATAAATGAACTACACAAACTATACAATGCAAAAACATTCACTTTCATGCTCATCATCCAATCGTCCCAACTGTGCTTCCGATAGTCTTCTTTGTATGGTGTCATTATTGCAGCATTGTTATACAAAATATCAATCCTAATTTTCAAGTTTTGTACTTGATTAATCAAACTGTCAACCGTATTTTCTTCAGATAAATCGCCATAAACACAATATTTTTTTACAGGATATTTTTGTAAAATCTGAAGAGTAGTTGTGCAACTTTCTTTTGTTCTACCATGTACAATTACGTTGCAACCTAATTTTGCTAAACCTTCTACTATCTGTTGCCCAATGCCACGGCTCGATCCTGTTACTAAAGCATTTTTGTCTTTTAATACTATCATATTCGTTTTTTATGATTGCTATTTTTTATAATGAAAGGAGTTAGTGATAATCGTTTAAATGTAAATATTTTTTATTACCAAGGAAGATTTAGTTTTTTTATTTCAGATTGATAAAACTTTTCAAGTTTTTCAATAAGATGCTGTGAAATAGAAATGTCTGTACTTTGAACATTGTTTACTAATTGTTCTACATTTAAATTGCCCGGAATAACTGTTGAAACCGCATCATAAGTCAAACAAAAGGCTATTGCTCTTTGGGCTAGGTTTTCTTTTGTTCCAATAATGGAAATAACTTTGTTTATTAGGTCAGATCTGGTTTCAATATCTTCTTTCGACCATCGGCTTCGAATATCATTAAACCTACTTTGGGCATTATATTTACCAGTTAACCAGCCAGAATCAAGAGGGATTTTTACAATTATACCAACCTCATTAGTTTGTGCTTTTTCAAATCCGCGCAAGGTATCCTGATGAAAGATATTAAAGAATACCTCCATCACTTTTGCATTTGTGGTATCCATTAACAACTTCATATCGTCATATGTGTCAAGTGAAGCGCCATACGCCTTAATTTTTCCTTCTTTAATTAATTGATCGAAAATCTCGTAATGGTCGTTTTTACTTCCATCAAAATATTTAGAAGGTGGATTGTGAAAAATAAGTGAGTCAATATAATCTACTTGAAGTCTTTTTAAACTTCCTTCTAATGATTCCCTGATATAATTAGCACTAAAGTTTGAAGCACCTGTATGTGTATGGCCAAATTTAGTATTGATAACAATTTTACTGCGGTCTGTGGCCTTAAGTGCCTTGCCCAATCGTTCCTCGCTCGTTCCATGACCATAATTTGGAGCCGTATCAAAAAAAATGATTCCTTCATCTAAAGATTTATGAACAAGTTTTATGGCTTCAATTTCCGTCATACTTTGCCAACCAGAATTTTGTCCTAATTGCCAAGAACCAAGTCCAATTTTCGAGATATTTATGGAGTCTTTTATGTATTTTTTATATTTCATTTAGAGGAAAATCTATTATTTGTATTATTTTGAAACATGCAGATGTGTTCCTCCGCCTTATGTTTTTGGGCTTGGCGATGAGCTGGATTTATGCCATCCCGATAGATAACGGATTGATGCGGAGTCCGCTAGCTGGCTGATGATTTACCTCTGCCAATTGGCGGACTGCGGAGCACTGAACCGCCACTTTTGCCAAAACCGAGTTAGCTGCCGTATTTTCTCATTTTTAAACAAGACGGTCCTGGTACTTTAATTTCTTTTCCTGTCTTGGTTAACAATCCTGTTATAATATCTCGTTTAAAAACAACAATTTTATTCGTAACCTGATTTGCAACGATAATAAAATTTCCTGTTGGGTCAAGTGTGAAATTTCTTGGATGATCGCCATATGTTGATTGATGTCCGGTTAAATTTAGTTTGCCATCATCCTGGTTGATTGAAAATATTGAAATCGTGTTTTCCTTGTCCCAGCGATTGGAAGCATATAGAAAGAGTCCGTCAGGAGAAATATGAATGTCTGCAATATTATATTCTTCCTGTAATTTTGAGTAGGAAAATATTCGTTGTATACTTTCTAACTTCCCATTTTCATACTTGAACGAAGTAATTGTCCCGCTTAGTTCTTCAATGCAGTACGCAAAAAGATTGTTTGGATGAAATGTGAAATGTCGAGGCCCACTTGCAGGAACTGCGGTAAAGTCATAATTTTCTAAAGCCGCTAGAGGTTGCACTTCTCCTGAATTGAATTTGAAAACACGGATTTTATCCGCTCCGAGATCGGGAAAAAAAATATAATTGAAGTCAGGAGAAAAAACTGCAGCATGTATATGCGCTTTGTCTTGTCTTCGAACATTAGCACCACTTCCCATAAACCGGATTATTTGTGAAGATGGATTCAGGCTACCGTCTGGGTTTGTTTTAAAAACTGAAACTGTACCTTCCGTGTAATTTCCATTAATAACAAATTCGTTATTTCTACTTGTTGTTAAATAAACCGGATTTTCACCACCACTCTTCTGTTTATTCAAGAATGTCAATGAGCCATTTATACTGTCGAATTTAAACGCAGATACACTTCCTTCTTTAGCAAGCTTCGTGTCAGTGCAGGCATACAAGTAATCACCAGCAGGCGACAATGTTAGGAATGAAGGATTGGTAATATTATGTCCACTAAACACTTGCTTTAAGTTCCCTGTCTTAGAATTGAACTCATAAATATAAATTCCTTTATCTGGCTTTCCGTCTGTGTATGTTCCTATGAATAAATAGGTTTTACTTAATTGTGCTGAGGCACAATATCCAATTGTTGTTAGTAGTATTATTAGGAGTGTCTTCATTTTTTTAATATATCAACTAACGTTTTCGGGCTTAGCGAAGGTGGCGATTTTCACCACAAAAGTTGATGCGGAGAACCAAACTTTGATTTACCACAAATGTGTCTGCGGAGCACTGAACCGCCACTTTTGCCAAACCCGTGTGTGCGCCTTGAATGACAAATATAGTTCTTTATCAAAAAATAAAGAAGCCAGA
>JBBALJ010000065.1:17012-18466 GCA_040403075.1 Bacteroidia bacterium | reverse complement strand
GGATTAACACAAGCAAGTGCATGGACTGATGTTGCTGTGACAAGTTCGGGCATTGTATATGCCACGCTTTCTGGTGGTGGCAACAATCCAGGCATATGGCGTTCACAAGACAATGGAACCACATGGGCAAATATTACCCCAAGCTTTCTTGCAGGTAGTACAGGTCGTATCGTAATTGGTATTGCACCTAGCGATGAAAACCAAGTGTATTTTTCAGCAAACACACCTAATTTCGGAAAACAATCGACTCGCTTTGATGGAGGTGTTGAATGGAATAGTTTATGGAAATACACTTATGTAAGTGGAGATGGCAGTTCCACTGGTGGACAATGGGAAGACAGAAGTGCCAATATTCCTGCACTTGGAGGAGCCTTTGGAAATTATATTTCTCAGGGTGGTTATTGCCTTGACGTGCAAGTTAAACCAGATAATCCCGATGTTGTATTTTTAGGTGGAACCAACCTTTACCGCTCAGATGATGGTTTTAAATCAACTACGCAAACCCACTGGATAGGTGGATATGCAGTAGGCACTACCCTTCCTGATTTTAAAATATATGCCAATCATCATCCCGACCAACATTCAATTATTTTTTACCCAAGTAACCCCAACAAAGCCATTTCAAGCAATGATGGGGGTATACAAAGAACAGAAAATTGCACTGACAATTCAGTTGTATGGAATAGCCTAAACAATGGCTATTTAAGTACCCAATTTTACACCATTGCGATTGATAAAACCAGCACCAACTTCACCATGATTGGTGGACTTCAAGACAATGGAACATTACTAAGACCGGAAAATAGTAATAACTGGAACCTGCCTTTAAGTTATGATGGCTCTTATTGTTTTGTAGGACCTAATGCAAGTGAATACTATATGTCAATACAAGAAGGAAGGGTTTATAGAATGCAATTAGATGCCAATTATAAACCCATAAAATCTGCTCGTATTGATTGCAAAGATGCCCTAAAAAGCAAGTATGAATTTATAAATCCATTTACACCTGATATAGACAATTTCAAAAGACTATATATTCCTAATGGTGACAGAATATATCGCAATAATGACGTAACACAAATACCTTTGCATGATGAATTAGATAGTACTGCCACCAATATTGGCTGGGACGAGATGAGCAATACCAATATTGGAGACGCTACTGATGCGATAACAGCCATCACAAGTGCTAACAATGACATTTTGTATTATGGCACGCAGAAAGGCAAGCTTTTGAGAATACGAAATGCCTCAACTGGCAATCCAGTTCCAGAGAGTATCAGAGGCTCTAATTTCCCAAATGGATATATCAATTGCATTGCCACCCACCCAACAGATACTTCAAAATTGTATGCGGTGTTTACTAATTATGGAATCATAAGTTTGTTTTACTCGACCAATGCTGGAAAAACATGGCAAGCCATAGCTGGTAATCTTGAAGATAATGCAAGTGG
>JBBALJ010000065.1:0-16912 GCA_040403075.1 Bacteroidia bacterium | reverse complement strand
AAACAAGTGGCCGAGAACTATAAAGGCGATGTTCAAGATGCTTCAAACATTGGCGACTTTAAACAACGTTTCCAACAATTAACCCGTGAAGTACTCAATCAAATTATTGTTGAAATAAATGTAATCGACCAAAAAACATTTAGAAGAGATGGCAATGGTAATTATGTTTCTCACATAGCTTTAGAGGCCAAGAAAAAAGCCGTTTACCTTAAACTTAAAGAGATTGCAAGTGCCCGCACCAGCCTTAGTCAAAAAGACAAGGAGGCTGTGCAGCAAATGATTGATGAAACTATTAAAGGAGTTGAATAATTGGGCAGCCCTGAAAGGGCGCCATACCATAAAGCAAGGGTGAAGCCCTTGCTTTATCTATTACCCATGATAAAAAAAGCAAGCATAGTATTATTATTGATTGCATTACAAAGTATTGCAAAGCCTCCGCTCAAATACCTCAAAAATGGAGTGGCAGTTAAATCTAATATTGTTGGTTATAACATTCAATCAAATCTCCTAGATTCCCTTCACATCTTATATTTAGGTTGCAATAATGTGATGATGAAATATAAGAATGAACAAGTGATGTT
Organism: Bacteroidia bacterium; assembly: GCA_040403075.1. Lineage (GTDB taxonomy): Bacteria > Bacteroidota > Bacteroidia > UKL13-3 > UKL13-3 > RGVD01. Next base: position 16,331 of record JBBALJ010000065.1, on the reverse strand, counting down.
CGATCCTTTTTTTTCATACCAAGCGTTAAAAAAAGTTGGTATGGGGAAAATAAAGTTTGATAAGAACGCCATTGACTTGGGACTTGAAAGAATTAAGCATGCGGGATTCGATTTAAAAAAAGTGAAGGATATTTTCATCAGTCATGGACACTATGATCATGTTTTTGATTTACCATATCTCATCAACCACAATGAATTTATTAACCCCATCAATCTGCATTGTAATAGCAGTGTTCAAAACGAATTAATAAAATTCAAAGACCGTATCAGATTTATCACTAACCAATCACCCACTTGTGATAGCAATGCTTACGAAGAAAATCTTTGGCAAAATATTTCAGAACATATCAGGGTTTTGCCATTAAGAAGTTCGCATGCACCTCATGTGCTTGGAGTTCAATTTATGAAAGGCGAATCACAAACAAATACCTTTGAACAATATGATACTACCAACTTTAAAAGCAATGCCATGCAATGGAAAGGTGGTAAAGAATATGCATTCTTGGTGGATATTATCGAAAACAACAAACCCGTTTTTCGAATCCTTATGCAAGGACCATCCATAAAACCTTGTCCTAATATTTTACCTGATGTAGTATTAAAGGAAAAGGAAGTAGATGTGGCTGTTATGATCATCGCTTCCAACCAGTATGTGAAAGAATATCCAGGCTACCAATTAGCAAGGATAAAGCCAAAAAAAGTAATCGTTACCCACTGGGAAAATTTCTTTAAAGATTATACCAAAGAACCTACACTTGTGCCAAGCACCAACCATGATGCTTTCTTTAAAAAAGCATCAAAAGCACAATCAAAGGAATGGAATTATAAATCAGATTCAGATATGTTTGTGATGCCTTACCCTGGCACCAAAATAATCTTCAAGTAGTATATTATTGAACCTCCTAAGACATCTAAGAACATCTAAGGTCTCCTTGTCGTCAAATAAATAGTATAAAATATAAGCATTCAACACATACCTATGTTTCCCATGGATTTCTTATATGCCAATATGTTAAAATCCTTAAGTGGTCTAAGGTGTCTTAGGTGGTGAACAAAAAGTGTAATATCAATATCAAGTCTATCCTATGTTTCCTATGGATTCCTTAAATGCCTATGTGTTAAATTACTTAAGTGACCTTAGGTGTCCTAGGTGGTTAATAACTATTAAACATTCCTATCAACATGGTATTTAACCAAATCATCCAAAGGCGATTTAATAACACGACCAATTTTCATATCATAGCTTTGTGCTACCTCTTCTAGTATTTCATGAAAAACATAACCTACAGAGCCCACACAATTGAAGGTATATTCTTTGTAATTTGGATATTTGCTTACAAGGTTTTTAAAGAAATCTCTAAAACCATCACGCACTTTATTTTTGATATACGGATGGTGAACATACTCATCTGCAAATTTGCAAAAACTAGCCAAATACCTATTTGGAAACTGAGTAGAATAAAGCGTATTAAAAATTTGCTCGTTATCTTCAATTTGAAAACGCTCTTTAAACCTAGCTTGCAATTCTGGCTCTAACCTGTTACGCATAAAATCACGTACTATTTTCTTTCCAATATAACTCCCACTTCCTTCATCACCCAATAAATAGCCTAATGAATCAATATTCATGCTCACATCATTGCCATCATACAAGCACGAATTAGTTCCAGTACCTAAAATAGCTGCAAAACCTTTTTCATCGCCCAATAAAGCACGGGCTGAAGCCAACAAATCATGACCAACAAATATACTAACAGCATCAGGAAAAGAGCGAACCAAGGCTTTTCTCACAATCTCTTTTTTCTCTGGAGTAGAACAACCTGCACCATAAAAAAAGATCTTAGAAACTTTCTTACTGTCCAAATCTTTCAAAAGATTTTCGGATAAAGAATAATAAATGGCTTCTGTGTCTATAAAATATGGATTGTATCCAATGGTGTGAAAAATATTTGTCTCGATTCCATCTTTGGTCAAACACCAATCGGTCTTGGTCGACCCACTATCTGCTATTAATATCATGTTCGTCTATTTACCTACAAATATTGAAATCTATTTCATATTTCTATGTATGAGTGCTTGGCTTTACTTCAATTCTTTGGTTTATAATAAATTAAAAATCTTGAAAAATTTAAATAGCTACGCTTCAAACACTTAACAAATATTTCAGTACTTTGTATTGCATAATACTAAACAATAAATAGTTTTGTGCCATGATTTGTACTAAATAGTTAAAAGAACCGATATGGATATAGAAAATAGCAAAGCACAAATGAAAAAGGGAATTTTGGAATACTGCATATTGGCAGTGATTTCGAAAGGAGAAGCCTATGCCAGCGATATCTTAGAAGAGATGAAAAAATCTGAATTGATAGTAGTTGAAGGTACCCTATATCCCTTACTCACCCGTCTGAAAAACGATGGTTTGTTAAGTTACAACTGGGTAGAATCGAAGAGCGGACCTCCTCGTAAATATTACCAATTGACGAAAGAAGGTGAAAACTTCTTACAAGAACTAAAAACAACATGGACACAATTGGTAGATGCAGTAGAGCGTGTTGTTAACACAAAATAATTAATCATAAAATCAAAAACTCATTAAACACAAAATAAAATGGATAAAGTATTTCAAATAAACCTGGGTGGCATCGTATTTACCATCGAAGAAAAGGCTTACGAAACTTTAAAAACTTACCTTGATAAGTTGCACAAACACTTTGGAAACAATACAGATGCGGCCGATATAGTTTCGGATATTGAATACCGCATGGCTGAGTTGTTTAGCCAAAAACTGAAGGACGGTCGCAGTACCTTATTCAGTGATGATATCAATGAAGTATTGGGTATTATGGGTGATGTAAACCAAATGGATGGGGCAGAGAACGCAAGCGAAACAAGAGCTGAAGAAAGTCATTACGTGAATCATAACCTACGTACTGAAAGACTAAGACGTAATCCTTTTGATGAGTCATTAGGTGGTGTTTGTTCGGGCATAGGTTCATATTTTGATATCGATCCAACTCTAATAAGAATCTTATTTGTGGTTTCAATTGTAATATATGGTTCAGGTCTTTTGTTTTATTTTATTCTATGGTTAGTGATTCCTAAAGCCAAAGGTGAAGATGCTGAAATTATGCGTCAACAAAAACAAGTTAGAACAAGAAAACTATTCCGCGATATGGATAATAAAACCATTGGTGGTGTGTGCTCGGGTATTGGCGCTTACTTTGGCTTAGATACGGTTTGGATTCGCTTGGCTTTAGTAGTTTCATTATTTGTATTTGGTTCTGGTTTTATTCTATACATTATACTTTGGATTATTATACCTCAAGCCCAAACTGCGGCAGAAAAATTGCAAATGCGTGGCGAGAAGGTTGACATTAAAAACATAGAACGTGAAGTGAAAAACTTTAGCCAATCTGGTTCAAACAATGCCAATAACTTTGCAAATAAAGGTACAAGCTTAATTGCTAGTATATTCAATGTCTGCATTAAACTATTTGTGGGTTTCATGGCCTTTATAGCCTTTGCAATTGCTATTGGTATCACCATTGGTCTAATCGCTATATCGTTTGGTTTAGGCAATGCTGGTTTTGTTAAACAAATTATCATGCTTGCAAGCGATGATGCCATTGTATTGTTATCTGCTAAAATTGGTATCGCATGTATATTGCTTGTTCCTATCGTTGGATTCATTCTATTGGCCATTCGCATTTTGTTTAAACCAAAATACAAAACCAAAATCGTTGCCTTGACCCTAACTGCATTCTTTATGATTGGTATAGGTTTAATGATTTTCTCAAGTATCAGGTATAAAAATTCAATAAACACCAGTTATACTAAAAACGAATACATTGGATTTTCAAAGTCAGACACCTTGTACATAAGCCTTGCTGAAGCCACTGAAAATACTGAGGGTCAAGAACTACCTGATATTCGTATCAATGATGAACATTTGGTATTTAACGACAATGGATTAATGCTGCCATTTACTGATTTAAAAATCAAAAAATCAATACATGATAGTATTGGCATGACCATAAAATATAGCGCTAAGGGTGCTAATGAAATGGAGGCTTCAACAAATGCTGAAGAAATCGATTACAAACCAAAAATAGTTGGTAACAAAATTACATTGCCTTATGGTGTTTGGATAGCAAAAGATAAGAAATACAAATTCCAAGATATCTCCATTAAACTGGCTATACCTGTTGGAACGATCCTAATACTTGATGAAAGGGTTTACAATATTCTTGAAGACAAATATGATTTCTGTAATAGTGAAGCTGATAATGCTGTATTACAAATGACAGCCAAAGGACTTAAAGCCATCAACTGTGAAGAGGAAAAAGAATGGGATGAAAGCATTGAGGATAATGAAGAAGTAAGTATTTCGTCAGACAGCACAGATAAAGACATTCACATCAAAATAAATGAAGAAACCAAAGATGGCGATGGCAGCGTGGATATTAAAATTGGCTCAGATGATAAGAGCAAATTGAAAGTGAAAAAGAAAACAATCTATAAAAACGGAAAAAAAGTAATTATAGAAGAAACTCAGATCGGTCCAGTAAAAATAAGTACTGAAACTGAAAAAGATAATGACAATTAAATAGCTTTGCGCTCGAAAGTAATTACATGAAAAACATTAAACGATTAGAAGAGATACTGATTTTTGAAGATGAGCGCTTTGTTTTTATCAATAAACCCGCAGGTTTCTCGAGTTTAGACGACAGACAAGAAGCTAACCATAGCATTATTAAATTGGCAAAGAGGCATGATGAGAACTTGCGTCTTTGCCATAGACTAGACAAAGAAACGAGTGGCATATTATTACTTGCCAAAAGCGATGAGGCCTACAGAGAAATGGCCATTAAATTTGAAAAACGTGAAGTTGAAAAAAGATACCATGCTGTGGTGAATGCAAATGTGAATGTAACGGATCAAGAGATTTTGCTACCGCTAAGTCAAACTAGAAAAGGCACAGCAGTGGTTGATAGAAAAGAGGGTAAGCCTTCTCAAACCATTGTAAATACTTTGAAAAACTTCAGACATTTCACTTTACTTGAGTGTAAACCCATTACAGGAAGATTGCATCAAATAAGGGTGCATTTGGCATCTCAAAATTTACCCATAGTGGCTGATACCATATACCAAGGAAAAATGCCTTATCTGTCGGATATCAAAATAAAATTCAACGAATCGAAATGGCAAAATGAAGAACCAATGATGAAACGTGTTGCGCTTCATTCCTATAACCTAAAATTTAATGCCTTTGATAAAGATTATGATGTGGTGGCAGAATATCCAAAGGACTTTGCAGTATTGATAAAGTTGTTGGAAAAATACGATTCTTAAAAGTTGTTCGGTTCACTGTTTTTCGGTTCACAGCAGTTTGGTAATTGGTTGGTCGGTTCTCAGTAATTATTAATCCTCTCCTACCCTGCGCATTTGTTTGATTTGCGATTGATGCTTCTTAGTCTTCAATCGTTTTTCTACTGAGGATTTGCTGGGCTTGGTGGCATTGCGCTTTTTCTTTTGTACAAAGCATTTATTTAAGATGGCATACATCTTTTTAAGAGCAATCTCCTTATTGCCCAATTGTGTTCTTTCTGCCTGAGCAATTACTTGCAAAACACCTTCAGTACTTAGCTTGCCTTCCAACTTATGAAGCAAGAACTCCTTTTCAGTTTCACTCAACAGCAATGAGCTAGCAATACTAAAATCAATTTGCACCTTGGTAGATACTTTGTTTACGTTTTGTCCGCCCTTTCCCCCGCTGCGGCTGGTCTTATATACAAATTCCTTATTTAAAAATGGTGCTTTAAAATGCATGATGCAAGGTATTTATTTTCTATTTAATTCTATAATCATTGAATAAAACAATTTCAAAGGCTTGCTGCTTATTTTTATTATGAAAAATCAAGGCAACATTTGTAGATTTGTCCTTATCAAACTTGTCGTTTACCTATGAAAACATTCAAAAAATACTATATCATACCTGCCAGTCAACAAGATGTTTATTTAGCCTTAACCACCGCTGCCACTATTCACTTATGGAGCGGAGAAAAGGCAGAAATGTCAACCGAACCAGGTTCTGAATTTTCTCTTTGGGATGGAAGCATTGTAGGTAAAAACTTAGAATTTGTGCAAGATTCAAAGATAGTGCAACAATGGTATTTTGGTGATCAAGTGGAAGAGTCTATTGTCACTATCAAACTACACGCTCACAAACATGGCACCTCATTAGAAGTTAATCATACCAACATACCGGATGAAGACTATAATGACATGGTAGAAGGTTGGGAAAACAATTACATAGCTGGCTTAGAAGAATTTTATGAGGAATAAAAATATGAGAATTTATTTATTGATGATATCTACATTGTTATTTTGTGCATGCAAAGACGATTGCTCTGATAGAATTAGTGAACCATGTCCTCCACGATCACTCAATTATGAAATTATAAAGTTTGATACTTCGATGGGTAATTTTAAGATTAATGATTTAGACACGTTTTATTTATTTCAAGACTCAACACGTTTAGCCAATTTAAAACCAGATGACACTTTATTTTTGAAAGGACGAAATAGTGTAATACAAAATGCATTAAAATACAATCGTTATTTAACAGATAAATTTTTCAAACAAGTCTTTAAAATTAATTACCCCCTTTTTCAACTGAAAAAAGATATAAAAGGTTGCGGTAGCTGTGATGATTTTGAGTTTGTAAATATTAACATCAATGATTCTAATTACACTATTTCAAACCTTCCTTTATTAGTAAAAAAGAAGTAATATTACCTATCACCCAAGGAAGCCCAAATATGTTCTAAATATATTTAGCCTGGGTGGTTCAATCATCAAATTTTAAACACAATAGGCCCATAGATTCACTATAATTATCTTAGGTGCTCTAAGGTGACTTAGGTGGTTTTTTTTTTCTTAAACACATAGTCACATAGAATTAGTCTTAGATGCTCTTAGATTTCTTAGGTGGTTCAAAAACTAACACGAATTTCATTTGCATTACCCCCTCCCATTTCCTTAATTCGCATACATTGACCGAAGCACTAGCCACATTTGTAAACGTTATATTGCCCTTACATCTCAACAGGTTGTATACCTACCGCGTGCCCAATGTGTTAATGGAAGATGTGGCTGTTGGTAAAAGGGTTATCGTGCAATTTGGTAAAACCCGCGTGTATTCTGCACTTGTGCATAGTATTCACAACCAACCTCCTGCCGAATACGAAGCTAAATACATCAATTCGGTGCTTGACGAAAGCCCACTCATCTCTCAAGGACAGTTGAATTTTTGGCAATGGATGGCAGAATACTATATGTGTTCACTAGGAGATGTGATGAGTGCAGCCCTCCCCGCCCCTTTTAAACTGGCAAGCGAAAGTACCATTATCCTTAACCCTGAATTTGACAAAAACAGCATCGAATTAGATGATAGAGAATACCTGATAATAGAAGCCTTAGAGCTGCAAGACAAATTAAGCATAGCCGAAATATCAAGCATCTTGGGCATCAAAAATGTATTCCCTTTTATCAAAAGTTTGGTAATAAAAGAAGCCATCCTCACACAAGAAATTGTGGAAGACAAATACAAAGAGAAATTTAAAACTTGCATCGCCCTTCATAGCAATTATGAGAGTGAAGAAGCCCTCCGTGATCTCTTTAACCTCTTAGAAAAAAAGGCTAACCAACTCAATGTTTTGATGGCATATATGCAACTCAAACATGAACATAAAGACATTTACAAAAAATTATTGCTTAGTAAATCAGGTGCAAGCGCGGCTGTTTTAAAAACACTTTGTAGCAAAAATATTTTTACCGAATACAAAGTATCAGTAGATAGAATTTTATTGGACAATACATTAGTCGATACTTTCGAACTAAACGAATACCAACAAAAAGCCCATGATGAGATTCAAGAATGCTTTAAACAAAGAGAAGTTTGTTTGTTGCATGGTATCACCTCCAGTGGCAAAACACATATCTACATCAAACTCATCAATGAACAACTAGCTCTTGGAAAGCAAGTGCTCTTTATGTTGCCAGAGATTGCACTAAGCACCCAAATCATCAATAGGGTAAGAAAGTATTTTGGAAACCAAGCCATCGCATTTCATTCTAAATTCAACGATAATGAAAGGGTTGAGATATGGAACAAAGTAAAACAACGACAATGTAATGTGGTGATAGGTCCACGAAGCTCATTGTTCCTACCTTTTAGCGACTTGGGTTTAATCATAGTGGACGAAGAGCACGAACAAACCTACAAACAACAAGAGCCTGCACCCCGTTTCCATGCCCGCGATTCAGCCATTGTATTGGCCAATCAAAGTAAAGCCAAAGTATTACTGGGTTCTGCCACACCTGCCTTTGAAACCTATTTCAATTGCAAGGCAGATAAGTATGGCCTGGTGCAATTAAACCAAAGGTTTGATGAGATACTACCCCCTGAAATTATCCTTGCCAACATAGCAGAAGAAAACAGGGTTAAAACCCTAAAAGGCAATTTCACTTCAGTGCTGGTGCACGAAATAGAAAAGACCTTGGCCAATAAAGAGCAAGTCATCTTGTTCCAAAACCGCAGGGGATTTGCCCCAGTGATTGAGTGTCATAGTTGCCATTGGATACCCAAATGCCAAAACTGCGACATTAGCCTAACCTATCACAAAGCTATTGATTCATTAAAATGCCATTACTGTAGCTTCACCATGAAAGTGCCTTCTGAATGCGGTGCTTGTGGCTCTCACCTGCTCAACTACAAAGGCTTTGGTACTGAAAAAGTAGAAGAAGAATTAGAAACCCTTTTTCCAAATGCAAGGATTGGCAGACTGGATTTGGATGCCGCCAAAAGCAAACATGGCCATGAAAAAATCATACAAGATTTTGAAGACTATAAATTTGATATTTTAGTAGGAACGCAAATGTTAAGCAAGGGTTTGGATTTTGAAAAGGTAAGTTTGGTAGGTATTATCAATGCCGACCAATTGCTGCATTTCCCTGATTTTAGAGCAAGCGAGAGGGCCTTTCAATTAATAACCCAAGTGGGAGGCAGAGCAGGACGCAAAAACAAACAAGGCAGGGTAGTTATTCAAACCTCCTCCCCTGCGCATCCCATTATTCAGAGCGTGATAAAAAATGCCTATGAAGATGTGTATAGCCTTGAAATGATTGAACGTGCCAATTATTCCTATCCACCCATGATGCGTGTTATTAAAATCACCATCAAACATAAGGAATACAAAACGGCCGAACATGCAGCCATACTGCTACTTGATATGCTTATGCCAAGCTTTGGAGACAACATTATTGGGCCAGCCAGCCCTTATGTATCCAAAATAAGGAACTATTATATCAAAGAGCTTTTGATAAAAATTGACCGCAGTAACAAGCACCTAAAACAACTTAAGAAATTTACTTTTGAGCAAATAAGCAAACTACTAAGCGATAAGAACTTCCGCTCTGTTATCATTTTTGCGGATGTTGATACGGCTTAAATTGAGTGTGATGTTTGATTAAATTTTGACAATCTTATATATATCGAGAAGCGATTTTCGCAGTGCGTGCAAAAAGATTTCAAGCTTGGGTTTGTGCAGCCTTTTAGGTTTTGCCATGTGAAGTGGATATAGACCAGAGGCAAAACATAAGCAGCGGCAAGGAGAAATCTTTTTGAAGTTAGGTAAGGCGTAGGAAGGCACATTGAAAATCAAAACTCTTTTGCTACCTTTTGGAGTTATCAAAAGGTAGAAGAAAAACAATTAGATAGTTGCTTGTTTGAAAAAACATGTTCTGTAGCTTTCATTTTTCTTGATACTTCGGCTCCGCTCAGTATAAATTCCAACGAAACAAAAATCAAGACTTACCTAAAACCTTGGAAAATGTAATTTGCTTTTTTCTTGCAGCGCATACTAAGCCGTCATGTAAGAGCTAAAGAGTCATAGTAAATAAGATAGGCATGACTCAAGTATGCTTACACAAACCAACTATACACAAAAAATCAAAAACATTTTCTGGCAGATTTTATGAATGTCAAAAGAAATGCAATCCGAACGCGAAGCCAAGATAATAGTTCAAATAGTAAGCGTGCGATAGGCCGAAAAAAATGCGGGCCGTGCATCATGCCAGTGCGCTGAAGCATATTTTTTTCTAGATTTTTTGTAACTTTTTCAGCAATGGAAAAAGTTAGAGAAAGAAAATGTGGATGATTGAATCTTGTCGAAATTTTAGTCATTAGCAACATCCCCCTACCTCCGTTAGCCAACGGAGGTAATTGAATCCGTGAACATTCAAAATGCATAGTGATAATAAACTATATTTGCCTCACAAATAGAAGGAATGATAATCATATACCACAACAACCGATGTAGCAAAAGCCGCGACTCGCTTGCCATATTAAACGAACAAAATATTGATTTTAAAGTTATCGAATATTTACAAAACCCTCCTACTGCAAAGCAACTAAAAACACTTTTGAAAAAGCTTAAACTAAAACCATACGAACTGATAAGAAAAAGTGAAGAGCTTTTTAAAGCTGAATATAAAGACAAAGACTTCAGCGATGATGAATGGATTGAAGTGATGGTAAATAACCCCGTACTTATTGAAAGACCTATTATTGTGAATGGTAACAAAGCTGTTATTGGCCGCCCACCTGAAAAGGTTTTGGAAATACTTTAAAGGCTGAGCACTGCCCATTTTTGTAAATCCACATTTCGCATTTACTCCTCTTCACTTGGATAATCATCTACACCCGTGATGTTATCAAAATGACTGATATCCGGCTCGCCTAATAGAAATAGCAACTCTTGTATTTCTTTTTGCTTTTGGGTTTTGTCAAGCTTTTCGTAAGCGCCAGTTAAGTTGCGCAGAACACGTTTAACGATATCTAAATTGCTGCATGGTTCAAAGAATTCAACCTTTGCCTCAAAAGATATTTGTTTAAGGAATTGCTCTAAATTGAGCTTTGAAAAAATTGCACCAGCATTGAATGCATTGATATAAAACAACACCGTTCCTTCTTTAGGATTAAGTGCTCTTTGCACTTGATTGAATCGGTTGTTTAAGTCAGGATCTGATTCTACTTCTTTATAGGCCAATACAAAATGTTGTGGTAAGTTAACACCGAAAATAGGCAGGTTTAGCCTTTGCGCTACCAACATATATACCACCGCCAACATAATGGGATTGCCCTTCTTCGATTCTAATACTTGGTTGATAAATGAATTAGAAGGGTCATGGTAGTTTTCAGTATTACCTTTATAGGCATTTACTTGATACATCACATAATTAATGATGCGGGTCTTTTCAAATGGCGTGAAATCATATTGCATCTCAAGCCAAATGTCCATGCGGATTTTATCAATCTCGTTTGATAAGGCTTGTTTATCTAATGTTGGAAATCGGTATTTGGCAATGAGGTAAACACCATGCAAAAGGTCTTGGTCTTCGCTATGCAGCCAAGATTTAAACTCTTCTTTTAATTTACGAAATTGAATACGATGAATAACATTCTCAATCCTTTGTTGGTGGATGGCATCTTTGCTAAACTCCCATTGATTCTCGAGGACTGGAATAACCTCGGCACCCAGTTCGAGTAACTTACTCTCAACATGGTTTACAATCTCTCGGTCATCATCCTCCAATAAGGCAATAAGTGATATAAGCTCTGTCGAATTCAAGTTTGATTTGAATTTTTATAGGTGCAATATAAAACTATTATTTAGCAGATTTTTTAGCTGCCGTCTTCTTTGCGGCCGTTTTTTTCGCTGCCGTTTTCTTGGCAGCCGTTTTCTTAGCCGCTACTTTTTTAGGAGCTGTTTTATTGGCAGCTTTGGATGCACTTGGCACTTTCACCAATTTCATAGCCGATTCAAAAGTGATGTCTTCCGCTTTAGATCCTTTAGGCAATTTATAATTGTCTTTTCCATAAGCCAAATAGATTCCCCAACGGCCATTCAATACCTTTAGGTTTTCATCTTCAGGAAATACTTTCACCAATTTGTTGGCTTCAACTATTCGCTTTTCATCAATCAATACAATGGCTCTATCTAAGTCAATTGAAAACACATCATCTGTTTTAGGTATGCTCACAAACTTGCTATCGTGTATCAAATAAGGTCCAAACTTGCCTATAGATGCTTTGATATCTTTGTCTTCATATTGTCCCACTATGCGAGGCAATTTGAATAACTCAAGTGCTTCTTCTAATGTTATAGTTTCGGTTAACTGTCCACTGCGAAGGCTAGCGTATCTTGGTTTTTCAGGATTCTCGTCTGTTGCATTTTCACCTATTTGTGCAAATGGGCCATAACGACCTACCCTTACACTTACATTTTTACCTGTTGTTGGGTCAACACCCAAAAGCCTTTCGGCATTTTGACGCTCTGCAGTTTCATTGGTTTTGGTTACTTCGCTATGGAAAGGAGAATAGAATTTCTCTATCATCTTATTCCATACCAATTGACCGCGGGCTATCTTATCAAACTCCTCCTCTACACTGGCTGTAAAGTTATAGTCCATGATATTTTCAAAATGTTTAGATAAGAAATCTGTTACCACCATGCCAATATCACTTGGGAAAAGTTTTGATTTTTCAGTTCCGTATTTTTCTATTTTTACTTCCTTACTAATTTCATTTTTAGCCAAAGTAAGTACAGTGAAATTTCTTTCTTTTCCATCTCGGTCTTCTTTGATTACATAACCACGTTTTTGCACAGTGCCAATGGTTGGCGCATAGGTTGAAGGACGGCCAATGCCTAGTTCCTCAAGCTTCTTCACTAAACTTGCTTCCGTGTATCTTGCTGCAGCTTTGCTATATCTTTGTGTAGCTTCAATTTCGTTCAACAATAAGTTTTCACCTACTTTTAAAGGTGGTAACATTTTGCTATTTTCTTCATCTCCATCCTCATCAGTGCTTTCTAAATACACTTTCAAAAATCCATCAAACTTCAATACTTCACCTGTGGCAACAAGCACTTCAGGAAGTGTGCTGATGGTAATGGTAGCAATGGTTCTTTCCAGTTGCGCTTTGCTCATTTGACTGGCAATGGCACGTTTCCATATCAAATCATACAAGCGTTTTTCTTGAGGTGTTCCTTCTACTTCATTGTTTTCAAAATAGGTTGGACGAATGGCCTCATGCGCTTCTTGTGCACTATCGTTTTTGGTTGTATATCTTCTTGGATTGCTATAATTACCACCATAGTTTTGTGTGATGGTGTCTTTGGCATTAGCAATGGCTAATTCACTTAAGTTTACCGAATCGGTACGCATATAAGTGATAAATCCATGCTCGTATAATTTTTGAGCAATGCTCATGGTGGTGGTTACACCATATCCTAATTTTCTACTTGCTTCTTGTTGTAAGGTTGAGGTGGTAAATGGCGGTGCAGGCGACTTTTCAGCTGGCTTTACTTCCAAATTTTTGATGGTAAAATCAGCTCCTTTACATTTCTCTAAAAAGGCTTGTGCCTCTTCTTCTGTCGCAAATCTCTTTCCTAATTCACCCTCCATGGTCTTGCCACCCACATTGAACTTAGCTACTATTTTATAAGCCGATGTCACATTGAACGAGTTGATTTCTCTTTCTCTATCAACAATCAAACGAACCGCTACCGACTGCACACGACCTGCTGAAAGGCTTGGTTTTACTTTGCGCCACAACACAGGACTTAATTCAAAACCCACCAATCTATCTAATACCCTACGGGCTTGTTGCGCATCTACAAGATGCTTGTCTATGTTTCTTGGGTTCTCAACTGCTCTTAAAATAGCAGGCTTGGTAATTTCATGAAAAACAATGCGTTTGGTCTTTTTTGCATCCAAACCCAATGCCTCGCTCAGATGCCAACTAATGGCTTCTCCCTCGCGGTCCTCATCGGATGCTAACCAAACCATTTCGGCTTCCTTGCTTAGTTTCTTCAATTCGCTAACAACGGCTTTCTTATCCTCGCTTATCTCGTAATGTGGTTGAAAATTATTCTTTATATCTATGGCATCATCCCCTTTTGCTAAATCGCGGATATGTCCATAGCATGACCTAACGGTAAAATCTTTTCCCAAAAATTTCTCTATTGTTTTCGCCTTCGCTGGTGACTCTACTATTACTAAATTCTTTGTCATGTTGCAATTATAAGTTCTTAAAAACTAAATTTGTTAGCGCTGCAAAAGTGTAAATTAATTTCAAAAACAACGAGATTATTTACAAACAGTTGGTTTTTAGTGTTTTTATTACAATTAACAGCCTTCATTGGTTGGCAAAAGTAATTTCAAAGCCCTTTTTACTGTGAAAAAAATTACAATCAAATATCTTTCTCATGGCTTGCACAAAACGGGCGGATACCGCTATGAGCAATTTTTGTTTGATGAAATTTGCCAGCATTACTTAAAAGAAAATTACCAAGTAAAATCCCAATCCATTAGAAAAGAAAAATTCTACAAAAGTTTTTTTCAACACCTTTATTTATTCTTTTGGGCGAATGTAAAAGCACATGCCAACATAAATATTGTGGTTTCAAGATTGGCATTGCCTGCCATTCTCAGAAATCTTTTTACCAATAGAAAGGTGTTTATCGTATGGCACAACTATGACGAAAATGAAGCCAAATCATTTGCACTAAAATATTATTACAAATGTTTGTTTTGGATGCTTAGAAATTTTCACTTAAAGAATATTCAGATTATCACGGGTGCAAATTATTGGGTTGATTTCTTTAGCAAAAAAATCAATCACAAAAACAAAATCAGCTATTTCCCCAATTTGTTTTACAATCATTTTTACAAAGCATTTCAAACAAAGCAAAAGCATAATCAAATTCACTTAGGACAATGGCATCCTAAAAACGACCCTGCCATATTTCAGTTAGCAGAGAAACTACATCAAAATGGTTTCACTTGTTACTTCAGCTCTTTGGATGCCTCACAAGCCAGACAAGAGAAGCATTATTCAATCAAGCATTTTGAGAGCTTTGAAAGTTACTTACGATGCATGGCTGAGAGTGAATATACCATTGCCTTTACACAATTAAATGAAGGCTGGAATCGCATGGCACATGAGAGTATTTTGGTTGGCACGAGTGTAGTAGGTTACAACAAAGCAGGCTTAGGTGAATTGCTTCAATTATCAAATAGTTTCATTGTTAACTCAATTGATGAAGCATTAGATATCATTATCAAAAAACAACACAATCAAGTCCCTGATGATTTTATAAAAAGTTTTGATAAAGTGAATAGCGAAGTGTTTTTATCAAAGCTGATTTGATATACAAAGTAGCTTCTCGATAGGGCAATTAATCCTTATCAAACACCAAGGCTATTTGCTAAGCGCGAGGGCCGTCACCCTGAGAGCAGCCGAAGGGTCTGCGAAGGATAAGGATAATGTCGGAAGAACCATTTGAGATTGGTGATAGTTTACTCAATGTAACTAAATGTCTCGTTGTAGTGGCTTTCAACATTGGTTCGTTCTCGACTCCGCAACTAATAACAGATGCTTTCAAAAACTGAATTTATTCCACTCGCGAAGCCGATTTTCGGTGTGCTGTGCAATCGTCATTGCGAACATAGTGAAGCAATCTCTTAAAACAGATTACCAAATTACTTCATCAGGTAATTTTCATCGTAAGCAACATCCACCTAACCCTCCGTTGGCCAACGGAGGGAATGGCATCCGTTTACAGCCATAACAATCCGATCGCGAAGCCATGATAGTAGCTCAAATAGATGGCGTGCGGTGGGCCGAAAAAAATGCGGGCCAAGCATCCGGCTAGTGCGCAGAAGCATATTTTTTTCTAGCTTTTTTGTTACTTTTTCAGCAATGGAAAAAGTTAGAGAAAGAAAATGTGTATGATCTTAATTTCATGTAAGTTTAAATCATTAGCAACATCCCCCTGCCCCCTTCAAAGGGGGAATTCAACGCTTATCGCCACTGGATCGTTCTGAAAAAAATAATGGTTCATTTTTACAGAACTTGCCTCTACATTGCGAACGCGAAGCCCGATTTTCGCAGTGCTGTGCAAAAAGATTTCAAGCTAGGGTTTGTGCAGCCTTATAGGTTTTGCCATGTGAAGTGGATTTAGCTTAGCGGCAAAAACTATACAGCGGCAAGGGAAAATCTTTTTGAGGTTGGCATGCGGGTAAGCAGGCACCTTGAAAATCGAAACTCTTTTGCTACCTTTTGGAGTTATCAAAAGGTAGAAGTAAAACTATTAGATAGAGTATTGTTTAGCCAACTATTTATAGTTAAAATCAAGTAACATGTTTTGTAGCTTTCATTTTTCTTGATACTTCGGCTCCGCTCAGTATAAATTCCAACGAA
>JBBALJ010000064.1:0-18620 GCA_040403075.1 Bacteroidia bacterium | reverse complement strand
AATTGAAGTTAAACATTACTTGGATAACTTTTAATTTAATATGTCGGGAGGTAACTCCCGACAACACTCAAAAACAAGATACTACTTTTTAATAACAATCAACTGCTTGTAAATAATGGGGAACTTCAATTGTAAAAATAGCAACTGCAATTTGCAAAAACCATGCTGCTATTATATAAATGATGGCTGCAAAAGTAAAAAAGTCTTACGCTATTATCAACCAAGCAACTGCAATTAAAAACCTATCAGATTCTAGCTTAGTTGCTGATAAATAGGGCTCAATTAAACAATAAAGGCTGCCATAAAATAAGGCAGCCTTTATTGATATTTGAATATATGATATTAATTACCCATTTCGCTTACAAAATGTATTAGCATTAGGTGTAAATCATCTTTACTAAACTCGTCACCAAACTCACCCATGGCAGCATCAATCATGTTTTCAGGAGTGGTTCTAAAGAAATCCATTACATATCCAATGGTTTCTTCATCAGCCAAGTCGTGTAGGTATCTTTTCAAATTTAGCTTGGTACCAGAATACACGATGTTCTCAATCTCATTTAGCAATTCTTCTTTGCTCATGTTCTGACTGCGAGCAATATCGTCTAAGCCTATTTTTTTATCAATATTGGTGATGATGGCAATTTTTTTAGCCGATTTGTTTACCAAAGATTTGATGATAATATCGTTTGATTTCTCAATACCATTATCTTTTACATATTTAGCAATCGCTTCAACAAATGGTTTTCCGAATTTACTTGCCTTGCCTGGACTTACACCTGGTATTTTTTGCAATTCTTCCATATCCGTAGGGTAACGGAATGCCATTTCTTGTAGAGTACCATCTTGGAAAATGATATAAGGAGGTAGATTTTTTTCTTTGGCAACCTTTTTCACCAAAACTTTTAAATCATTGTATAAGTCCTCATCATATACATTCTCAACTTGGGTATTATCATCATCGTCATCATAAAACTTCTCAAAAGTGCGATCAATTGAAACTTCAATTTTGACAGGTTTCTTTAGCCATTCTTCACCTTTTTCATTAACACTTAACAACCCATAATTTTCGATGTTTTTGGTTATATACCCATTTAATAAAACAACCCTAACTACTGATTTCCAATAATTTTCATCTTTGTCTTTGCCCTTAGCAAACTGAGAAAGTGTTTCATGTCCACTTAGTGTAACTTCATGAGATTTTTTACCAACTATAATCTCGCAAATGGTTTTAATAACATGTTTACCTTTTACAGCATTAATAGTTTCAAGAACTAGTTTAGCTGCATCTGTGGCATCTTCTTTTGCTTTTGGATGGCGATGATTATCACACATTCCTTGGCATTTGTTTTCGTCAAATTCTTCTCCAAAATAATGCAATAAGAATTTACGTCTGCAAGCCGATGTTTCTGCAAAAGCCTGTGTTTCAAATATCAACAACTCCCCTATTTCTCTTTCGGCAACAGGCTTGTCCTTTAAAAATTTCTCTAGTTTATCTACATCCGCAGGGTTATAGTAAAGAACACACTCACCCTCTAATCCATCTCTACCTGCGCGACCTGTTTCTTGGTAGTAGCCCTCAATACTCTTAGGAATATCGTAGTGAATAACAAAACGCACATCTGGCTTATCGATTCCCATTCCAAATGCAATGGTAGCAACAATCACATCAGCATCTTCCATCAAAAACTTATCTTGGTGATCCGCTCTCACCTTGGCATCAAGACCCGCATGGTATGGTAATGCCTTAATTCCGTTGGCCACCAACATACTCGAAATCTCCTCTACCTTTTTACGGCTTAGGCAATAAATAATTCCAGATTTATGTTTTTTAGGTTTGATATAAGCGATGATATCTTTAATTGCATCACCTTTTTTGCCTTTAGAACGTACTTCATAATAAAGATTTGACCTATTGAATGATGATTTAAATACCTTAGCATCCAACATCTGTAGATTTTTCTGAATATCAGCTTGCACTTTAGGAGTGGCAGTGGCAGTTAAAGCTATTACAGGAACATCTTTTATTTCCTTAATCATGGCCTTAATTCTGCGGTATTCAGGCCTAAAATCATGACCCCATTCTGAAATACAATGCGCTTCGTCAACAGCCACAAAGGAAATTTTAATTGATTTAAGAAAATCAATCGTTTCATCCTTTTTAAGTGTTTCAGGGGCTATGTATAACATTTTTGTGTGCCCTGCGCTGATGTCGTTTTTAACCTGAGCTATTTCGGTCTTATTCAATGACGAGTTCAAGAAATGAGCAACATTCTCATTACCAAGTGATCTAATTTGGTCAACTTGGTTTTTCATCAAGGCAATTAGAGGAGATATGATTATAGCAGTACCTTGACTTATTAATGCAGGTAGCTGATAACACATTGATTTTCCACCTCCGGTTGGCATTATAACAAAGATGTCTTGTCCTTCTAGCAGATTGCGTATAATTTTCTCCTGTTCATCTTTAAATGAATCGAATCCAAAATACTCTTGAAGTGCTTTTTTTAAGTCTAATATACCAATAGTTGGTACCTTTGGTTTTACAGCACGACTTACTATTTCTGTTGGTTCTACAAGTGCATCTTCCGTATTAGCAGACTTAGTAACTTTTACAGTTTTGGTAGTCTTTGTTTCTTTTTTTTGCTTAACTTCCTTCATATCAATACTTTTTCATAAAAAAAGGAATACGAATGTAGTGTATAAATACTGTTTTTAAAAATAAAGGTTTAGGTATTTATTTGCAACACATAAGTTCATTCAATAATAATACTTTGTTTGGTATTTTATAGCTAAGATTGATAAAAATTATACATGGAAAAAAACAAGAATAATTACGCCATCATTATGGCTGGAGGAGTTGGTAGTAGGTTTTGGCCAGCAAGTAGAAGTCATTACCCAAAACAATTTATTGACATATTGGGAATTGGCAAAACGCTTTTACAACAAACATATGAGAGGTTTTTAGAAAGTTTTTTACCAGAGAATATTTTTATCATAACTAATGTCGCTTATGTAAGTTTAGTTAAAGAGCAATTGCCCAACATGCCTGAAAGTTGCATTCTGGGTGAACCTACTGCCAAGAACACCGCTGCCTGTATAGCTTACACATGTGCCAAAATATACAAAATTAATACCCATGCAAATTGCATTGTGGCTCCAAGTGATCATCTTATTTTGGATAGCAAGAAATTCTTGGATTATGTTGAACTTGGAATGAATTACGCACAAAAAAACCATGCGTTGGTTACATTGGGTATAAGGCCAAGCAGACCAGATACAGGATATGGATATATACAATTCTTAGAGAATGAACCCGTTCCTGGTATCCATAAAGTTAAAACATTCACAGAAAAACCAAGTATCGAAATTGCTAAAATGTTTGTTGAAACTGGTGAGTTTTTGTGGAACGCAGGTATTTTTATTTGGGGAGTTTCAAGCATTAGAAAAGCATTTAAACAATATCTACCAGAGCAATATGATTTGTTTGATGAGAAATTAGATGCGCTAAACACAGCCGATGAAGCTGAAACTGTGAGGAAATTCTACGAAGAATGTAAGTCTATTTCAATTGACTATGGAATTATGGAAAAAGCAGACAACGTGTTCGTTATTCCTAGTGAATTTGGGTGGAGCGATTTAGGAACCTGGACATCATTGTTCGACATTTCAAATAAAGATGAGAGTAATAATGCCATTCAAGGAAAACATATTTTCACCTATGAGGTTGAAAACAGCCTAATCAACAAATCAAGATCTGAAGACAATAAAGTATTAGTAGTAAAAGGTCTTAGCAATATTATTGTTGTTGACACACCTGATGCCTTAATTATATGTGATAAAGATAGGGAACAAGAGGTAAAGCAAATTGTTACTGATTTGAAAATCAAGTTTAATGACAAATATACTTAAGTTGTAATAATCTATGCATCCCCCATTTCTAAAAGCAGGCGATACCATAGCTATTGCAGCTACAGCTAGACATATAGATGAAAAAATCATTCTTCCAGTTGTGAAAACATTTGAATCATGGGGGTTAAACGTAGTTTTAAGCGAAAGAATCTATTTTAAGAAAGATGCACTAGCTGGTGATGACCAAATAAGGGCTATGGCTCTTCAAAAGCTACTAAATAATGATTCCATTAAGGCTATCATTGGAGCAAGAGGAGGCTATGGAACCTTAAGAATGATAGACATTTTGGATTTTAGTCATTTCAGTAAAAACCCTAAATGGATATGTGGATTTAGTGATCTAACCGTTTTGCATTCACATATCCAAAACAACTTTGCAATCCAAACCCTTCATTCTTGCATGCCTGTTACGATGGGTCAAGACAATAAAAGTGACAACAGCCTAAAAGAGGCTCTTTTCGGATCAACCATAAACTATACATTTCCATCGCATTCGCTAAATAAAAATACAGATTGTGATGGAATTGTGGTGGGTGGCAATCTTTCTGTTTTATATAGCTTATTGGGAAGCAAAAGCGATATGGATTGGAGCGGTAAAATCCTATTTGTTGAGGACATTGGAGAGTATTATTACCATATAGATAGGATGATGCTGGCACTAAAACGTGCAGGCAAACTAAAAAACGTAAAAGCATTATTAGTGGGAGGGATGACAAAAATGAATGAGAATGATGCCCCATTTGCTTTCAACAAAACTTGCGAAGAAATAATTTCAGAGACGGTATCAGAATATAGCTACCCTGTATTTTTTAATTTTCCTTCAGGCCATCAGAATGAAAATTTGGCTATAAGATTGGGCTGTCAAGCTCAAATCATTGTAGAAGGAAGAACGATTCGATTTAAGCAATAACTTAATTGCATCTACCAATCAACTAATTAACAATACTTTAAGGCAATAAAAAAGCCATCGGGACATCCGATGGCTTTGCTCCCTGACCTGGACTCGAACCAGGGACCTAGTGATTAACAGTCACTCGCTCTAACCAGCTGAGCTATCAAGGAATTTTTCCTTTTTGGGAGTGCAATAATAGGTTTATAGAATTAAATACGCAATATTTGTAGCGAAAAAATTAAAAAAATATTTTTATGAGTCTATTAGTAGTTGGTAGTGTGGCATTTGATGCTATCGAAACACCATTTGGCAAAACCGATAAAATTGTTGGTGGTGCTGCTTCTTACATTGCTTTGGCATCATCTTACTTCACACAAAACGTAAATTTAGTTGCGGTTGTGGGTGATGATTTCCCAAATGAATTTATTTCTCATTTGAACACTCACGGTGTAAATACCGAAGGTTTACAAGTAAAAAAAGGTGAGAAATCATTCTTTTGGAGTGGAAAATACCACACCGATATGAACTCAAGAGATACAATTACTACTGAGTTAAATGTTTTAGGTGATTTTGACCCAATTATTCCAGATGCTTATCAAAACTGCGATTATTTGATGTTAGGTAATTTAACACCTAAGGTTCAGCAAACGGTAATAGAAAGACTTAGCAAACGTCCAAAATTAATAGTTATGGATACTATGAACTTTTGGATGGAAATCGCTATGGATGATTTGCGCAAGACCATCAGCATGGTTGATGTGCTGACAATCAACGATGAAGAGGCTAGGCAATTGTCGGGAGAATATTCATTGGTAAAAGCAGCAGCTAAAATTCAAGAAATGGGTCCTAAGTATTTAATTATCAAAAAAGGTGAAAATGGCGCATTACTATTCCATGGTAAGCAAATTTTCTTTGCCCCAGCGCTTCCATTAGAAGAAGTATTTGACCCAACAGGAGCTGGAGATACCTTTGCTGGTGGATTTATTGGTTATCTTGCAAAAACCAATGACATCAGCTTTGACAATATGAAGAACGCAATTATTTATGGTTCAGCTATGGCAAGTTTCTGTGTTGAAAGATTCGGAACTGAAAGAATCGTTAACTTAAATAACGATGAATTAAAAAACAGAATCTCAGAATTTAAACATTTAGTTAAATTCGATTTATAGTCATAAATTAGCTTTAACAAAAGAGGCGCGCAGCAAAGCTGCGCGCCTCTTTTGTTTTTATAGGCTTTCAATCATTTTACGTAAATTAGAAAATTCTAGCCCATCAATTTCATTTTTTCTAATTATTAAACATTGAACGATTTAATTTTGGTAAAAATTTGTTATTCCATAATAAAATTTCAATAAACGAGCTTTATCAAGATCCATTTAGGATAAAATGGAATTGAAAAATGGAATAATTTATAAAATAATTTCCCTATTTGAGGTAATTTTCGATAAATATGCTCCATCGAAGATTCATTTCTGATTATTTTTACACCATAAATAGAATTTTTATAGGTTTTTGTCATTTATAGGAATTAAAAATTAGATTTTTTGCAATAATTGTTACATTTGTTTCGAAAATTGATAAGAAAACAAACCTAACTATAAAAAATATGTTATCAAACCGCAACCAAGCATTACAAACTGCACTAAACAGAGTGCCTGTTTCAGTATTACCACCATCTGTAAAGGTGTCTGACTACTACAACATCAATGTGTTTAACGACAATGCGATGAAAAGCTATTTGTCTAAATCTGCTTACAAAGCTGTAAGCAATGCAATCATTAAAGGTGAAAAGATTGACCGTACTGTGGCCGAAGAAGTAGCAGCAGGAATGAAAAGTTG
Source organism: Bacteroidia bacterium (assembly GCA_040403075.1). Taxonomy (GTDB): domain Bacteria; phylum Bacteroidota; class Bacteroidia; order UKL13-3; family UKL13-3; genus RGVD01. Next base: position 11,977 of record JBBALJ010000064.1, on the reverse strand, counting down.
GGCGATCAATAGAGGTGCTACACATTACACACACTGGTTTCAGCCATTAACAGGAGCAACTGCTGAAAAGCATGATGCATTTTTTGAACCTACAGAAGATGGTCGTTCAATGGAAATATTCTCAGGAAATGCTTTGGTACAGCAAGAACCAGATGCATCTAGCTTTCCAAATGGTGGCATAAGAAACACCTTTGAAGCCAGAGGTTATACAGCTTGGGACCCATCATCACCTGCATTTATAATGGAAGGTAATAATGGTAAAACCTTATGCATTCCTACCATATTTGTATCATATACTGGTGAAGCTTTAGATTATAAGGCCCCTTTGCTAAAAGCACTTCATGCTGTTGAAAACGCAGTAGTATCAGTTTGTTCAAACTACTTTGATAAAAGCGTTACTAAAGCATACGCCTCACTTGGTATCGAACAAGAGTATTTCTTGGTTGACGAGGCATTGTTTTATGCTCGCCCCGATTTAATGTTAACCGGAAGGACCTTGTTAGGCCAATCTCCAGAAAAAGGCCAACAATTAGAAGATCATTATTTTGGATCCATTCCTCCAAGGGTTCATGACTTTATGGTGGATCTAGAAACAGAATCATATAAATTAGGAATTCCTTTAAAAACCCGACACAATGAAGTTGCTCCATCGCAATTTGAGTGCGCTCCCAATTTTGAAGAAGCTAATCTGGCCATCGACCATAATCAATTGCTTATGGATTTGATGGAGAAAGTTGGTAAAAAACATGGTTTCAAAGTGTTATTGCACGAAAAACCTTTTTCAGGAATCAATGGAAGTGGCAAACACAACAATTGGAGTTTAATAACCAATACGGGTGTTAACCTATTAGCGCCAACAAAAAACCCAGAAACCAATTTACAGTTCCTTACTTTCTTTGTAAATGTAATCAAAGGTGTTTTTGATAATGCCGATTTGCTACGTGCCTCTATTGCTAGCGCAGGTAACGACCACCGTTTGGGAGCAAACGAAGCACCCCCTGCTATCATGTCTATCTTCATTGGTTCACAAATGACTCATATTCTAGAATCATTATTAGGAGGCAAAACAGCCGCAAAATCTAAAAAAGCAATTTCAATTGATGTTATCAAAATACCAGAAATCTTATTAGATAATACAGATAGAAACAGAACTTCACCATTTGCATTTACGGGAAACAAGTTTGAGTTCCGTGCTGTAGGATCAAGTGCCAATTGTGCTAATGCCAACATCGTGCTTAACACAGTTATGGCAAGCCAATTAAATAAATTCCAATCGGATGTAAATGCATTGGTTAAAAAAGGTAGAAAACAAGAAAAAGCCATCCTTGAAGTATTAAAAACATACTATACTGCTTCAAAAAGCATTTTATTTGAAGGAAACGGATATGGCGATGAGTGGGTAAAAGAAGCCGAAAAACGTGGATTAAGTAATGTTAAAACCACCCCTGAAGCTTTAAATGCTTACGTAAGTCAAAAATCAAAAGATTTGTTTGTTAAAAACAACATTTTCAACGCAGTAGAATTAGAAGCGCGCTATGAAATCATGCAAGAAATCTATGTGAAGAAAATTGATATTGAAGCAAAAATTTTAGCTCAATTGGCTACTTCACATATCATTCCTTCAGCTATCGAATACCAAGGAAAATTGGCAAGCAATGTAGCCTCATTAAAAGCAGCAGGTTTATCAAAATCTTTGTATGATGTGCAAGTAAACTCAATCACAGAAATCGCAAAGCATGTAAAAGTTATCAGCGATTCAGTTACTAAATTAATTAATGAAAGCGATAAGGCTCAACACATTGATGATACCCACAAAAGAGCTGTATCTATGTGTCACAAGGTAAAACCTCTTTTTGATACCATCAGAAAATCGAGTGATGCTTTGGAATTTATGATTGAAGACGATTTATGGAAACTTCCGAAATACCGTGAATTATTATTCGTGAAATAGCTATTTTTATTTAAAAATAGACCCTCTTTACTGATGTAAAGGGGGTTTTTTTGCGAAAATGACAAAAAAAAATAAAATCATTAAGCAAAATATTGATAAACTTACGTTTTATTGTATTATTGAAACAAACTTTTAGCAAATGAATAAATTTTTTTCCACTTCATTATTTGTATTGGCAATAGTAACCGCCATGCTAGGTGCTGGCTGCAAAAGTAAAGGCAGTATTGTGAGTGCGCGTGAGCATTACCAAAAGAAAGAATACTTCCTTTCGAGCGAGGATTATAAGGCTGTATATAGCAAAACCAAAGTTAAAGAAGAAAAACTTGAAGCAGTATTCAAAACGGCAGAATGCTATCGTTTAATGAATGATATCAAAAATGCAGAAAGTTGGTATGCTAAAACAGTGAAAGCTGACCCTAAAAATGCAGAAGCTCAGTTGAGATATGCTTTAGCTCTTAAAAATAATGCAAGTGCAGATATTACCAAATATTCAGCCGCTATCATAGAATTTAATAAATACAAAAAATTGGGCGATGCTTCTTGCTATGATGAGGCTGCCATCGACCGAGAAATCAAAGGTTGTGAGTATGCTTTGAAATGGAAAAACGAGAAATCTCGCTATGTGGTTGAAAACATCAGAGGTATCAATACAAAATGGGAAGATTTTGCACCACAACAATATAAAAAAGACCAATTGTTCTTTACTTCGGATAGAGAAAAAGGTGTAAGCGGAACACAATATGGTTGGACTGGTAACGGACATACAGATGTTTACGTTTCTACATTTAAAGTAAACAAAAAGAACCCAAATGATATTAGTTATGGATTGCCTAACCTATTAGACAAAGACAAGGTTAACACTAAGTACAATGATGGTGTGGTTTGTTTTGATAGCAAATTCACAACCATGTATGTTACTCAATGTAATTCTGTGGATGGTAAAGGTAATCGTTGTCGCTTGTATGTTTCGAAATTGAATGGTACAGAATGGTCAAAACCAGAACCTCTTCCCTTTAGCACAGATTCTTTCAGTTGCGGTCATCCAAGTTTAAGCAAAGATGGACAAATCTTATATTTCGCATCAGATATGCCAGGTAGTACTCCAAAATTAACTTGTGCAGATAATCCTGAGGGAACCGTTTTAAGTAAAGATTTATGGATGGTTACTTACACCAAACGAAGTAACACTTGGGGAGATCCTGTTAACTTAGGGCCTGCTATTAATACACCAGGAGATGAAATGTATCCATATATACACGAAGATGGAACTTTATATTTCTCATCAACTGGTCATCCAAGTTTAGGTGGAAGTGATATTTATTATACTAAAGGTGAAGCTGCAGATTGGAGTTCACCAGTAAACATGAAGTCGCCAATCAACTCATCAGGAGATGATTTTGCGATGCAAATCTTTAAAGATAAGGAAGGTAACCATAGTGGATACTTCAGTTCAAACCGTGATGGTGGTAAAGGTTCAGATGATGTTTACCGTTTCTATATGAACCCTTTAATTTTCAACCTAAGTGGTGTAGCAAGAAATGCAAAAACCAGAGAATTATTACCTAACACATTAATCACTATCACAAGTAGTAATGATACAGGTAAAATCATTTTAAGAACAGATGCTACAGGTTCATACAGACTCAAAATCAAAGCAAAAACAGACTATGAACTATTTGCTGCAAAAGAAGATTATTATGATAGTAAGTTGATGTTCCAAACAACTAAACCTTATGATCAATCAACTGATTTGGTTCAGGATTTCGATTTAGTTCCATTTAATTTTGACTCTTTAATAGTACTTCAAGGTATATACTACGATTTAGACAAAGCAGATTTACGTCCATTATCGCGATTGATTTTGGATACATTGGTTCAAACGCTTAACAAATATCCAAGAGTAAGGGTTGAGCTTGGTTCTCATACTGATTGTAGAGCCGATTCAATATACAATGTTGGTTTATCACAAAGACGTGCTGACTCAGCAGTTGCCTACATATTATCTCAAGGAATCGATTCATTAAGAATATTTGCCAAAGGATATGGTGAAAACAGACTTGCCGTAACAAAATGTAAATGTGAAGGACCAGATGAAAGAAGTCAAGGACAAAAATGTACTGAAGAAGAGCATCAGTTGAACAGAAGAACAACTGTTCAATTTTTAGATAATAATTATGTTAAAAAACCAAAAGTAGTACCTGTAGATCCTAAAAAACCTGTGTTGCCCCAAGGCAGACAAAGAGGAGGAACAACAGCACCAGCACCTCGAAGGTAAAGCAGAAATATTTTATTAATTAAATCCCCCAAATGATACATTTGGGGGATTTTTATTGTTGAGACGTTTAATTAAACGTCTTTATAAGTTTTAGTGATTAATTAATTATGGCAAAAACATCGACTTCCTTTTTTTGTAAAAACTGTGGTGCCTCCTCTGCTAAATGGGTTGGCAAATGCCCAAGCTGCGGTGAATGGAATTCCTTTATTGAAGAAGTAATTCATAAAGAAAAGGAAGAGTTTAAAAGTACTTGGAAAGAATCGAATAAAGGACGTTCAAACAAACCCATTGCCATAAAAGATGTAGAAGAAGGAAATGAAATTCGCATCCAAATTCAAGATAAAGAACTGAGCAGGGTTTTAGGTGGAGGTATTGTACCAGGAAGTGTTGTTTTGATTGGCGGAGAGCCTGGTATTGGAAAATCTACTTTACTCCTACAAATTGCTCTTCAATTTAAGGATTTAAAAGTGTTGTACATTAGCGGAGAGGAGAGTGAAGCCCAGATAAAAATGCGTGCAGAGAGAATACCTTTTAGTAACGACCATTGCTTTTTGTACACAGAAACATCTACCCAAAAAATTGGAAAGGCCTTAAAAGAGGCTTTACCTGATATTGTTGTTGTGGATTCAATTCAAACCTTACAAAGTGATTTAATAGATTCAACGCCAGGAAGCATTTCTCAAATTAAGGAAACTGCAGGCGATATGATTCGATTTGCCAAGGAAACTGGGGTTCCTGTCTTTCTGATAGGCCATATTACCAAAGATGGAACATTGGCCGGGCCTAAATTGCTAGAGCATATGGTAGATACCGTATTGCAGTTTGAAGGAGATAGACATCATGTATATAGAATTTTGCGTAGCACTAAAAACCGTTTCGGCAGTACCAACGAAATAGGCATTTATGAAATGCAAAGTGCTGGATTGAGAGAAGTAAGCAATCCAAGTGAAATACTTATTTCGCAAAGAGACGAAGCCCTGAGTGGCGTAACCATTTCTGCTACGCTTGAAGGAATGAGACCTCTATTGATAGAAACCCAAGCCCTTGTGAGTGCTGCTGTTTATGGCACTCCACAACGAAACTCAAACGGTTATGATGCCAAAAGGCTTAATATGCTGCTGGCCATTTTAGAGAAGAAATGTGGGTTAAAAATGGGACTACAAGACGTGTTTATAAATATTGCTGGTGGTTTAAGAATTGAAGATCCAGGAATAGATTTAGGTATAGTGGCAGCCATTGTTTCCAGCTATGAAAATGTATCCGTAGATAGTAAAATTGCTTTTATTGGAGAAGTGGGTTTGAGTGGCGAAATCAGGGCTGTTAATAGGATTGAGCAAAGAATTGCAGAAGCAGAAAAACTAGGGTTTAAAACGGTGTATTTATCAAAGTTTAATAAACTACCTTCTATCAATCAGAAAATAAAAATCATCCAAGTGAGCAAACTGGATGAAATGTTGAGCTACTTATTTGGATAAAAAAAGGCCTACTAAAAATTGCAGGCCTTTTATAAATTTATCTTTTTAGGTTATGGTTTGAATACAGTTACATCATACTCATATTTCTTAGCAACACCATTTAAAGTAACATTGTCAATCACAACATGGTATTTAACATCAGCATTTGAATTGGTTTGAATACCTTGTGGCTCCCAAACAATGGTTTGATCCCCATATCCATTATCGCTTTTTGATACTATATTTAATGAAATATCAGCACCTGATTTATCAGTCATTTTAACTGTTGCAGCACTGAAATCAACACCTGAATAAAATGATATAGGATTTGGAATACCTAGTGACCATCTTGCATATACAAGGTCTTGAGGAATGAAGGCAGGTGGATATGCAATATATGCGGGTGTTGAACTTGGTAATGGATCAGTAGTGTGCTCAATACAATGCAAAACAGCGGCATTTGAAGTACTTCCTAATCCATATTCTTTAGCTCTTGAAAACAAAATCCATCTTCTATGGCCAGCAGCGGCATTGTTTGAACCATCATCTTCAACCCAGCCTGCGATGCACGCAGACGAATGATAGCTACCTGAACCCCAAGCTATGTTGCTAATTCCAGCAGCATTGTATCCTTCAGTTGAATAACATTTCCAAGTACTAGGAGGGAAATGGCTCAATGAATTGTTAGCAGTCATCATTAATGCAGCCTTTTGGCAATCAGAGTGCCATGCACTGTTCCATACCAAATCATAAGATAAGCCACAAATCTTACGGAAATAATTTAATCGTAACAAACTTCTGTCATAAGCAACTTTTGAAATAGAGCCTTCAGCACAATTTGCTGAATTTCCTGTCCAAGCTAATTCTGCATCTGAAACTATTGTTGCAAGATACATGTCTTTGTAGTCTTTAGCTGCTTGCTCGCGAGGGCTTAAAGTGGTGGATGAAGTTCCTCCTTCATCCTTTGAACAACCTGAATAAATAATAGCGATTAACGCTAGAGCAATAATTGTTTTTTGTATGTTTTTCATTTTATTTTAAAAGTGCCGCGATTATAAGTCAATTTAACAAGAGCAAAAAGCCCTAAATAGTAGTTATTTGAAAGGTAATTATTGTCTCCCTATTTGATTAAAATTATTTATCAAGAGATTTTATCTATCAAAAAAAAGAGTTTATTTGCCCTTGTGAAAGTAACAAAGCCATATTTAGTGGGTATTTCTGGTGGAAGCGCCATGGGTAAAACTCTATTTTTAAATGAATTGAGGGAGCTTTTTTCGATAGAACAGGTTTGTATAGTATCTCAAGATAACTATTATAAACTTGCATTTGAACACGGACTTGATGAAAATGGACATATCAATTATGATTTGCCTGAGTGTATAGATTTGGATGCTTTTGCAAAAGATATAAATGCACTTCACAAAGGTGAAACCATTTATCGAAATGAGTATTTGTTCCAACATGAAAACCAATTAGGACCTTTGCTTGAATTTAAACCCGCTCCTATCGTGGTTTGTGAGGGTTTGTTTATTTTTTATCATGAAGACCTTTTCAAACAATTTGACTTAAAAGTTTTCATCAATGCCGAAGAGGACATTGCTTTGAGGAGAAGATTGAAAAGAGATGTGGCCGAAAGAAATATTCCTGAAGATTTTGTTATGTATCAGTGGAAGAATCATGTGATGCCTGCCTACCACAAATATTTAGTTCCGTTTATTCAACAAGCAGATATGATTATCAATAATAACAGTCACTTTAATAATAGCTTAAAAGTGATTGAAAGTCATTTTAGAGAAAAACTAGGTAGTTAATACTACTTATTTATTGAATTGGGTTGCCATTACCACCCTTACTTTAAGTTTAGTTCCAGTAGCTAAAATATCCACCAAATCTTGAATATTTAATTCTGCATCCATGCGTAACACAATTGTTGGATCGGGCATTGAAGATGTCTCACGCTTGATAGCGTTTTCCAAATCAGCTGGTACTATCAATTTATTGTTTAGGTAGTATTCTTTCTCTTTGTTAACTGTAAGTGTTACTTGCTGTTTATTGAAAGCCACATTGTTTTTGGCTTTAGGTAACAACACCTTTATTACACTAGGATTGGCCAAGGTAGATACGATAAGGAAAAACAACAACAAGAAGAACATGATGTCGTTCAACGATGATGTTGCTACTTCTGCCTCAAATCTTTTTTTACGTCTAAATTTCATTCTTTTTATTTTTATGTTTTTAATAAAATCGGGTGAACCGAAATCAGAAAAAAAATTTAGCTATCTAACATATCTACAAAGTCAACCGCAGTTTGTTCCATTCTGTGACTGAATCTATCAATCATGCTGTTTAAAATATGGTAACCCACATAAGCCATTACACCCACAATAAGACCCGCACATGAGGTAATCATTTTTTGGTATAAACCATTGGCAATAACACTGATATCGAAATTATTACTAACTGATATATCATAGAAAATTTTAATTACACCCAAAATGGTACCGATAAAACCTAGCATGGGAGCTATACCGGCTGTAATACCTAAGAAAGTAAGGTTTTTTTCAAGTTTCGACATTTCAAGAGATGCCATACTTTCCATAGCACTTTCAATATCTTTAATGGGCTTACCTAAGCGCATTACTCCTTTTTCAACCACTCGACTTATGGGAGAGTTTACCCTTTGGCAATAAGCAATAGAAGCTTTCACATCACCTTTTGCTAATAGATCTTTAAGGTTATGCAAAAAATTATCTTCATGCTTACCAGCATTTCTAATGTACACAAATCTTTCAATTATAAAGTATATGCTAAGAACCGAAAGAAGGCCAATTGGAATCATGATTATCCCGCCTTTTCCTAACATATCTAATAAACTTAAACTCTGGTTTTCCATATTTTGAATTGTAATGATTTTAACAAAAACGAAACTAACAGGGTGAATGGTATAAAATTTTTGCAGTTACAAACACAATGTTTAAAGCAAACCCCATTTTTCTAATAAATTGAGCAAAAACAAATGCCAAATATGGCCTTTCAGATTTTACTTATAACATGATAATATAAGATAACGCCTTGATTTTCTGATTATTTAAAAACTTTGCTTTTCGAGATGCCAACTCCTATATTTGCCGTCCTTAGAAAAATTAGGAATTATTAACAGAACACACACATAAAATGAAAAGTAAAGGAGCCGTTAAATTTTTTGCCATTGCCCTTGCGGTAGTTAGCATTTTTCAGCTGTCGTTTACATGGGTAACGTACCGTGCTGAACAAAAAGCTAAAGATTTTGCCAATGGTGATTTAGTAAAAGAAAGGTATTATTTAGACTCGATTAGCCGCGATGTTATTTACAACATTGGCTTTGCTAAATATACTTATTTGCAATGTAAAGAGCGTGAACTAAACTTAGGACTTGACTTACAAGGTGGTATGAACGTTACCCTTGAAGTTAGCTTAAGCGATTTAGTAAAAGCCCTAGCAAACAACAACCCTGATGCTGCTTTCAACAAAGCTGTTGAGGCCGCAAAAGAGAAACAAAAAACCAGTACAAAAGATTATATCACTCTATTTAATGAGTCGTATAATGAAGTTGCACCTGGTGGAAAGTTGTCTGCCATTTTTGCAAATCCATCGAACAAGGAAAAAATCAAATTAACTTCATCAAATGATGAGGTAATTAAATATGTGCGCGATGAAGCAAATGGTGCAATCGACCGTTCATTCCAAATTCTTCGTTCTCGTATCGATAAATTTGGTGTAACCCAACCGAACATTCAAAAATTAGAAGGTTCTGGCCGTATTTTGGTTGAATTACCGGGTGTAGACAATCCTAATCGTGTGCGTAAATTATTGCAAGGTTCTGCTAAACTTGAGTTCTACGAAACTTTTGACAATCCTGAAGGATTTAAATATTTATCAGCAGCTAATGATATTTTGAAAAAATTAAATATCACTGATGTTAAAACTGATACTGGTGCTACTGCAGAAGTAGCGGCCGATACAACTAAAAGTGCTTTGGCAAGCCTTGGTGGTAGCAAAGCAGAGCCTGTGAAAACAGATTCAGCTAAAGCTAAAAAAGATACTGCTGCTGCTGCACAAGCTAAGAGCTTCGAGGAATTCTCAAAAGAAAATCCATTGTTTGCCTACTTACGTCCTTATGCTGATGATAAAGGTACTTTGGTTGAAAAAGGTTCATCAGTTGGAACTGCTGCTATCAGAGATACAGCTCGTATCAATACCATGTTGAATCGTCCTGAAGTGAGATTGGCATTACCAAACAATATCAAATTTGCTTGGGAATACAAAGCTATTGGCGAAAACGGTGTTGCTGTTATTATGCATGCCTTGAAAACAGGTCGTGATGGCGGTGCTTCATTAACTGGAGATAAAGTAGTTGACGCTCGTAGAGATATTTCTCAAACAGGTCAAGTTGAAGTAAGCATGACTATGAATGGTGAAGGTGCTAAAATCTGGAAGAACTTAACCAAAGCGAATATTGGACATTCTATAGCAATTGTTCTGGATGATGTGGTTTACTCATCTCCAAACGTACAAAACGAGATTCCTAATGGACGCTCATCAATCACTGGAAGCTATACACAAGAAGAAGCAGGTGACTTAGCAAACATTTTGAAAAGTGGTAAATTACCTGCTCCTACAAGAATCGTAGGTGAGGCAGTAGTTGGACCAACTTTAGGAAAAGAAGCTATCACATCTGGTTTAATTTCATTTGTAATCGCTTTAATAGCTATCTTGTTATTTATGGGATTCTATTACAACAAAGCCGGTTGGGTGGCCGATTTAGCTTTGTTTGCTAATGTATTCTTTGTGGTGGGTGTACTAACTTCTTTAGGTGCTGTATTAACCTTACCTGGTATTGCTGGTATCGTTCTTACCATTGGTATGTCGGTGGATGCAAACATTCTAATTTTTGAGCGTGTTCGTGAAGAATTACATCATGGCGGTAAAAACATTAAAAATGGTATTGCAGATGGTTTCTCACATGCCATGTCATCTATCTTAGACTCTAACATCACAACCTTATTGTTAGGTATAATCCTTTATATTTTCGGTACTGGACCAATCCAAGGTTTTGCTACAACCCTTATCATTGGTATTATCTCTTCAATGTTCTGTGCCATCTTCATCACTCGTTTGATGTTTGATTATTTATTAGAGAAAAACAGTGTAATCACTTTCTGGACAAAAGCTACAGAAAACACTTTCAAAAATATCAATATCAATTTTGTTGGTAATCGTATGAGATATTACATGTTCTCTGGTGTTATCATCGCAATGGGTGTGGTATTCTTCTTTATAAACCATGGTTTCCATTTTGGTGTTGATTTCAAAGGTGGTCGTATGTATGTTGTAAGATTTGAAAAAGCGATGGAAACAGAAACCATCAAAACAAACTTACGCGAATCATTAGGCGATGCTCCAGATGTGAAAACTTATGGTAGCGACTTTGATCAAAAAATTACCACATCATACTTAATCGAAGACCAAGCTGAAGATGCTGAACAAAAAGTTCAAGCTGCATTGAAGGCCGGTTTAGATAAAACAGGTGTAAAATATGAAATCATTAGCTCAAATAAAGTGGGTGAAACGGTTTCAGCAGATATCAAATCCAAAGCATTATACGCAATTATTTTCTCATGTATTTTGATGTTCGTTTACATCTTAGTACGTTTCAAAAAATGGCAATATGGTTTAGGTGCGGTAGCTGCCTTGGTGCATGACGTATTGGTAGTATTAAGTTGCTACGTAATTTTCGAAAACATCATGCCTTTCTCATTAGAGATTAACCAAGACTTTATCGCGGCCATCTTAACGGTAATGGGTTACTCAATGACTGATACCGTGGTGGTATTTGACCGTATTCGTGAGTACTTAACCATTAGAAACAAAACAGAATTAGATCCTGAAGAAAGAAATGCAGTAATTAACAATGCATTGAATACTACTTTAAGTCGTACCATCAATACATCATTAACTATTTTCTTCGTAATCCTTTCTATCTTCATCTTCGGTGGAGATACCATCAGAGGATTCTCTTTTGCCTTGTTGATTGGTATCGTAATTGGTACTTATTCTTCAATCTGTATTGCAACACCTGTTGTAATAGATTTTGATAAAACAAGTAAGAAATAATTCATATTAAATATTTAGAAAAGCCTTCAGGAAACTGGGGGCTTTTTGTTTTTAGAGCCATTCTATGTTTAAGGGTTTCTTTACATCGTGTAAATCATAAAATAATTTAAATGTAATCTGAAGCATTTTACCATATTTGCCGTG